>NZ_CDROCK010000004.1:0-191573 GCF_977020205.1 Pseudomonas sp. AIG
GTATTCGCCGGCGGTCATCTGGCGCTTTTCTTCGGAATACGGCAGCAACAGATCCTTCGGCAGCCCCCAATCGAGGAACACACCGATGCTGTTGACTTCAACGACTTTCAGACTGGCAAACTCACCGACCTGAACTTTTGGTTTTTCCGTGGTAGCGAGAAGTTTGTCTTCGCTGTCCAGATAAACAAATACGTTGAGCCAATCTTCATCTTCGGTCGGAATATCTTTCGGGATATAACGATTAGGCAAAAGAATCTCGCCGTCGGCACCGCCATCCAGATATAAACCGAAGTTAGTGTGTTTAACCACTTGCAAACTGTTGTAACGCCCGACTAAAGCCATTTCCAGAACCCTCATTGCGTGGGCGGCATTCTACCCGTTTTTGGCGTGGCCGTCGGGCGGCAGATCCGCACGCGGCGTAAATCTGCGCAATGCCTTGATTTTCCTTGTGCGCGACTGGGCTGAGGTGCCGCTCGTCAGGGAGGCACTCACGCTGGCGGTGGAACAATTCAATGCGCCGGCGACTAAATGTTCTTATTTAAAACAGCAGGTTAGCCGGATATTTCGAATATTGAATCGAGAATAATGCAGCACAGCGGTTGGTTATTCCCGAGGATATTTACCAAGCAATTGTCAAGTTATTCCTGTACGATGCCTGGCCGAGTTACTTTTCTACAGGTTAATGGCCGCCATGCGTGTAAAAGCATCCACCAGCAAAGCAAAGCCAGCTCCAGCCGTTGAAACCAGCGAATCGATCAACGATCAGATCGCAGCGTTCCTCAAGTCTGGTGGCGAGATCCAGCAAATTGCCAAAGGCGTCAGTGGCCAGACATTCGGCCCGTCCAAGCAGATCAGCCTGGGCAAGAAGTAACACCCGGTTTTACACCCGTCCAGAGGCGCTTTGAGCTTCGAAGCGTCTGGACTGGCACCGCGCAACATCCCCTTCGCTTTAAACAAAAATCCTTGTAAATCGACGAACGGCCATCAATGCCGATCATTCGCCGGTATCCTTGCACGCGTCTAGATCAAGCGTTTCAGCAGGCCCGCCGTCCTGCGCTCGCCGTTCATGGAGTGACGCATGCGCAAATCTTCCTGTTTATTGCTCGCAAGCCTGATGGCTAGCTCGACTGCGCACGCGCAGATTTTCCAGCGTGAACTGGGCGACTTCGATCTCAAACTCGGCACCACGCCGACGCGCAGCATGGCCCAGGGCCTGGTCAAACCGGCAGCTGTCGGTTCGTTCCACGGCGGCCTCGACCTGAGCCACGACAGCGGCCTCTATGTCGGCCAGTACGCACCGAGCATGGGCATCTCGCCGGGAAAGAACCTCGAGATCGATTCCTACGTCGGCTTTAAACAACCTTTCGATCAGACCCTCGGCTACGAAGTCGGGATGATCCATTACAGCTATCCCAAAGTGGATACCCTCGACAGCCAGGAGCTGTTCGGTGGCCTGACCTTGCTCGGCAGTCGCTTCGGCGTGGCCTTCAGCAACGATCCGGATAAACAGAACAACACCTTGTTTGCCGACCTGGGCGGCAACCAGCCGTTCGGCATCGGCGTCAGCATGAAATACACCACCCACCAACTGAACACGCCCGTGGCCGTGGACGGTGGTTATGTCAGCAGTTTTACCGACTGGTCGGTGAAACTATCCCGGCCATTCATGGGTGTCGATCTCGACCTGATCTACAGCAACTCCAGCCTCAGTGGCAGCGATTGCTCGGCCTATTCCGGGCACAACAGCGAGTGTGACGGCCTCGTCACCCTCAAGGCTGCCCGCGCGTTCTATTGATCGGCTGAACTGCCGGGTTCATTCTGCGTTCACATAGGAATCGGTCCCTCGAAGCCAGGCTCACGCAAGGATTCGCCCATGTCTCGCTGGTTCAAGCACATCGCCGCACTACTGATTTTCACCCTCGCCCTCGGCGCTTGCAGTCGCGTCGGCCTGGCCTATCGCAATCTCGACGTGATCATTCCGTGGACGCTCGGCGACTATCTGGACATGAACGGCGAGCAGAAAGACTGGTTCAACGAACGCCTCAAGGACCACCTGAACTGGCATTGCACCACGCAATTACCGGGCTATCTGGACTGGCTGGATCGTTTACAAACGATGGTCGAGACCAATCAGGTCAACGATGCCGCGTTGCAGGCGCGCACTGCCGAAGCCAAGCAAGCCATTGCCGAAACCGCTCGAGAGATCACCCCGTCGGCGATCGAGTTGCTGCAGGGGCTGGATGACAAACAGGTCGCCGAGATGAATGACGCGTTTGCCAAGGATTTGCGCAAGCGTCAGCAGGAATACCTGAAACCACCGCTTGATCAACAAATTGCCGAGCGTGGCGCGCGAATGGTCAAACGTCTGAACGACTGGCTCGGCCCCTTGAGCGCCACGCAAGAACAGAGGGTGATGGCGTGGTCGACCGCCCTGGGCGATCAGTACACCCAATGGATTGCCAACCGGGCCCATTGGCAG
Organism: Pseudomonas sp. AIG; assembly: GCF_977020205.1. Lineage (NCBI taxonomy): Bacteria > Pseudomonadati > Pseudomonadota > Gammaproteobacteria > Pseudomonadales > Pseudomonadaceae > Pseudomonas > Pseudomonas sp. AIG. The sequence continues at coordinate 2,480 of NZ_CDROCK010000004.1, forward strand.
AAGCAGTTCAGTGCGGCTGTAGCGCAACGTAAAAGTCCCGAATTCCCACAGAGAATCGAGACGCTTCTGGTCAATCGCGAGAGTTTATGGACAGCGGATTACCGCAAGGCCTACGCCAACACCGAGGCGCAAGCGCGATCGCTGGCGGTGGACTTGATGGCCGAAAGCACGCCGCAACAGCGTCAGCGCTTGTTGAAGAAGATTGATGGCGTACGCAAAGACTTCAACGACCTGAAGTGCCTCAAAGCCGCGCAAAAAACCTGAAGACACCTACATTCAATTGTAGGAGTGAGCCTGCTCGCGATAGCGGTCTTCCAGTCAACATTGATGTCACTGGAAGTCCGCTATCGCGAGCAGGCTCACTCCTACAGGGGGATGTGCGTGAACTCAGGCGATCTGGGCTTTTGAAGCCACGTGATCAAAAGTCGCCTCAGCCAGCGCATCCTCTTGCTCATCCAGTACCTGACGCGGGTGATCGTTGCCAGGAATGCTGCTGTCGATCAGGCTCAGCAGGCTGGAACCGCGCGGCGTCAGCACAAAGTTGTTTCCGGTGCTGCCCTCTTCATCCGGACGCGGTGCGATGTAGCCGCGCAACAGCAGCAACCTTTCATAGTCGCAAGCCAGCGTTTTCAGATGATCCAGATTCTCGATCGGCTCGCCCGCACTGGCTTTCTCCGCCGCATAGTCCTCGGCATAAGCCCGTGGGGCAAAGCTGTGGCCGGCGCTGTTTTGCACTTCGTGCAACAAGCGTTCAATCAAATCCCAGTTATAAGTCGTCATCCTGATACAACCTCCGGTGCGCGTGATTTATGGCGCGTTCATAGGTTGTGACCGGAGTGGCTCGCAGCCGTTCAGCCGCATTTCCCGAGCCGACTGACCGGCGGTCTGTCGATTTCCAGCAGGGTTAAACGACTAGTCTGAAACAGACGGTTTCAACCCCCGCAGGAGAAATCATCATGAACGTTGAGAATCATCCGGTGGTATCGCGCGAAGAATGGCTCGCCGCCCGCAAGCAGCATCTCGCCGACGAGAAAGCGTTCACCAAAGAGCGCGATCGCCTCAGCGCCAAACGTCGCGCATTGCCGTGGGTAAAAGTTGATAAGGACTACCACTTCCAGGGTCCGAACGGTGAATTGAAACTCGCTGATCTGTTCGGTAAACACAGCCAGTTAGTGGTTTACCACTTCATGTTTGCCAAGGACTGGGAGGAAGGTTGCCAGGGCTGTTCGTTTCTCAGTGACCACATCGATGGCGCCAACCTGCATCTGGCGCATCACGATATCGCCGTAGTGGCTGTCTCTCATGCGCCGTTCAACGAGTTCCAGGACTTTAAACGGCGGATGGGCTGGAAGTTTGACTGGGTGTCGTCAGAGGGTTGCGACTTCAACTATGACTTTGGAGTTTGCGCCCGGTCTGAAGATGTCGCTGCTGGAAAGTCTACGTACAACTACGAAAAAACCGACAGCGCCGAGGAAGAAATGCCCGGACTGAGCGTGTTTTATCGGGATGCGAACGGCGACATTTTCCACACTTACTCAACCTATGCCCGCGGTCTGGACATGCTGGTCGGTGCCTACAACTACCTCGACCTCACACCCAAGGGCAGGAATGAGGACGAGATCATGGAGTGGGTGCGGCATCATGATCGCTATGACCAGGATTCTAAATCGAGCTGCTGCCACGAACAACGATAAGCACTGAACTTTTCCCGCGCTCAAGGCCTCAACCGGTTAACCCGCCTTAACCGGAACTGAGGCCTGCCCCGATGAAAACCCTGATCAAGCTCACCCTTGCCGCCACGCTCGCCTGCGCCCTGCCCGTCTGGGCCTGTACGCCGGAAGAAGCCACCGCCAAACGCGAACAACTGGCCAAGGAAGTCGCCAAGCTGACCGAGCAGAACCCAGCCAAGGCCAAAGAAATCAACGCTGAGTTGCAGAAAATGGACCTCGGTACGGCCAGCAAGGATCTGCCCGACAAGTGCCAGTTGATTGATCAGCGATTGAAAGAGCTGGATACGGCCGAGAAGAAGACCGAGGGCTAACAGCAAGATCAAAAGATCGCAGCCTTCGGCAGCTCCTACACAAAACCCTGTAGGAGCTGCCGAAGGCTGCGATCTTTAGACATCGAAAATGCATTAGTGCATTTATTTATTTGCATTAACGCATATCACTGGCTAGGGTTACCTCGAGCAAGGAGATCGAGACCGCCCACAGAAGATGGCAACTGTTAAGCACCGATCGCTCAGCAACACCGCAACACCCACACAAGCTGGACGCTTGTTTTCACTCATGGAGGATTGAAAAATGTTAACCACAGCAGCAACACAATTCACCGGCGAATCACTGCCAAGGTGCCTGGCCGGTCACCTGCTCGACCCGCAACTCATCGAAGTCGAAGCCGCTGAAAAAATCGGCGCCCTCGTCGCCGGCAGCCTCAACTTCAATATGCAGAAACAGACCCAGACCAACTGGTGCTGGGCCGCTTTGTCTGCTTCGGTCGGCAACTATTACGGCACCGGCAACTGGACTCAGTGCGGTGTCGCCAGCACCCTGCTTGATCGCAATTGCTGCAATCAGCCGGGACCGTGCAACGTCTACGGCTATCTGGATTCCGCTCTGCAAACCACTCGCAGCTACAACGGCATGAATCAGGGCTCGCTGCAGATGTCGGCCATCCGTAACCAGATCAGCATGGGCCGCCCGGTCGGCCTGCGCTGCGCCTGGTACGGCGGCGGTGCGCATTTCCTGACGATTCACGGCACCAACGGCGATTACGTGTTGGTCGCGGACTCGATCTACGGCTATTCGACCCGCGCACTGAACGCGTTCCCGCGTGCCTACAACGGCGGCGGCAACTGGACTCACACCTACTTCACGGTAAAAAACTAGGAGGGCGACATCATGCAACTGACTTATCCAAAGGCGCCTTCCAACGGCGTTCAGACGCTGCGTCCGGCACTGCAAGCGGCACTGCAAACCCAGGGCTTTGGCGCTAATCGCCAATTTGCCAATTCAGCACCTGCAAACATCAGCCTCAGCGAAGCCTACCGTGGCTACTCGCTCAGCCTGGATGACCTGAGCCAAGGCAAAGGCCTGAAAGACGCACGAATCGGCGACTGGCATTACCTGGTGTTTGCCGACGGCGTGACGATTGCCGATGCGCAATTGGCCGAAGTGCGCGGGCATGTCGAGTTTGCCTCGTTGAATCACGGCGATCACGCCGCTGCAACGGTGAGTGCGCTGAAACTGGCGGAACAGGCGCCGCAGCTTCAGGGCAAAACCGTTGAGTTGCGCGTGCTGTTTGTCTCGGCGCTGCACGTCGTGGCGATCTGGCTGCATGCCGACGGTGAGGACGTGCTGATCCCGATTGAGCCGACCCCGAAAGAACTGGCGACCACTCGGTTGTACAGCGATGGCGCCTTGCTCGCTGCGCTGAAACCGGCAGCGGATCAAGCCAAACGGCGCTTCGATGCCGACACCAGTGGCCAACTCGGCAACTGATGGCTGAAAAAAAACCCGGACATTGTCCGGGTTTTTTATGCGCGCCTGAAACTTACTCAGCCGCAGGTTCTGCTGGCTTGCGGCGCTTCAGCGGTGCCATGCCGTCGCTGCTCACCAACGAATCGGGCTTCGGACGGTTTGCGCTCTTGCGCTTGGTCGGCGTCTTGGCGGCAGTTTTTTTCTTGTCGCCCTTGGCGTCGGTCTTTTTCTTTTTCACGCCAACGGCTTTGCCCGAAGCCTTGACCTTTTTCGGTCCGCCGTAGGTGCCTTTGACTTCCTTGATGGTGCGGCGCTCGAAGCTCTGCTTCAGGTAGCGCTCGATGCTCGACATCAGGTTCCAGTCGCCGTGGCAGATCAGCGAGATCGCCAGACCGTCGTTACCGGCACGACCGGTACGACCGATGCGGTGCACGTATTCGTCGCCGCTGCGGGGCATGTCGAAGTTGATCACCAGATCCAGACCATCAACGTCCAGACCACGGGCCGCGACGTCGGTAGCGACCAGAATCTTCACGCCGCCCTGCTTCAGACGGTCGATCGCCAGTTTGCGATCCTTCTGGTCTTTCTCGCCGTGCAGTACGAACGCTTTGTATTCCTGAGCCACGAGGCGGCCGTAGATGCGGTCGGCCATGGCACGGGTGTTGGTGAAGACGATGGCCTTCTGATAGGTCTCGTTGGCCAGCAGCCAGTTCACAATCTGCTCTTTGTGCTGATTGTGGTCGGCGGTGATGATCTGCTGACGGGTGGTCGAGTTCAGTTGGCTGACCGCGTTGAGCTGCAGGTGCTCAGGGTTGTTCAGCACCTTGCCGATCATGTCGCGCAGACCTGAACCGCCGGTGGTGGCGGAGAACAGCATGGTCTGCTGACGGTTCGGGCATTCGTCGACCAGACGCTGCACGTCTTCGGCGAAGCCCATGTCGAGCATGCGGTCGGCTTCGTCGAGTACCAGCACTTCGACTTCTTTCAAGTCGAGGTTGCCGGCATTGAGTTGCTCGATCATGCGGCCCGGGGTGCCGATGAGGATGTCCGGCACTTTGCGTAGCATGGCGGCCTGGACCTTGAAGTCTTCACCGCCGGTGATCAGGCCGGACTTGATGAAAGTGAACTGCGAAAAGCGTTCAACTTCTTTCAACGTCTGCTGGGCCAGTTCGCGGGTCGGCAGCAAGATCAGCGTCTTGATGCTCACGCGAACCTTGGCCGGGCCGATCAGGCGATTGAGGATTGGCAGAACGAAAGCGGCGGTTTTGCCGCTACCGGTTTGCGCCGTCACCCGCAGATCACGCCCTTGGAGCGCCAGCGGAATGGCCGCGGCTTGCACAGGCGTTGGCTCGACAAATTTCAGCTCGGCCACAGCTTTAAGCAGGCGTTCGTGCAGGGCGAATTGGGAAAACACGGGTGCTACCTCGAAGATATGCAAAAAAACAGCTGCATAGGTTACCGGTTTCGAGCGCTCAGGCCGAGTTTCTTTATACAAACGGACGTAATCAGTGGCTTTTTTGTTGCTCGATTTGTCTCCAACGGTAATACACGGCGTCTTAAATGCTCTAATCGCCCATCGCGTCCTACAGAAGAATCGTTGCTCATATGGATTTCAAACAGCTCTGGCTCAACGCCCAGGACCTCTGGGGCACCCTCGAACAGCATCCACTGTTGCAGGCCGGCCTCGCGCTGACCTTGTTATTGGTGATCGCGCTGGTGCTCGGACGAGTGGCGCGTTACCTGATTCTGCACGCCAGCCGCATGCTCGGCCGCCAACCGGCGCTGCACTGGATCAATGACTTTCGCCACAACAAGGTGTTTCAGCGTCTGGCGCAGATGACGCCATCGCTGGTGATCCAGTTCGGCCTGCATCTGGTGCCGGAACTGAGCAAAACCGCGATGACCTTCCTCGGCAACGTCGCGTTGTCGTTCACCATTCTGTTCCTGCTGCTGTCGGTCAGCGCCCTGCTCAATGCCCTGCTCGACATCTATGCGCGCACCGAGCACGCCCGTACGCGCTCGATCAAAGGCTACGTGCAACTGGCGAAAATGGTCTTGTACGTGTTCGGCGCGATCATCATCGTCGCCACACTGATCGACCGCTCACCGCTGTTGTTGCTGTCCGGTCTGGGTGCGATGTCGGCGGTGATCCTGTTGGTTTACAAGGACACGCTGCTGTCGTTCGTTGCCAGTGTGCAACTGACCAGCAACGACATGCTGCGCGTCGGCGACTGGATCGAAATGCCGCAGGTCGGCGCCGATGGCGACGTGGTCGACATCACTTTGCACACGGTCAAGGTGCAGAATTTTGACAAGACCATCGTTTCCATTCCGACCTGGCGGCTGATGTCCGAATCGTTCAAGAACTGGCGCGGCATGCAGCAATCCGGTGGGCGACGGATCAAGCGCAGTCTGTTCATCGACGCCAGCGGCGTGCGTTTCATCCGTGATGACGAAGAAGAAAAACTCTCGCAAGTGCACTTGCTGACCGACTACATGAGCCGCAAGAAAGCCGAACTCAAGGCGTGGAACGAGGCGCAGGGCAATGTCGCGGCGATGTCGGCCAACCGCCGGCGCATGACCAATATCGGTACCTTTCGCGCCTATGCACTGGCGTATCTGAAGAGCCATCCGGAGATTCAGCCGAACATGACTTGCATGGTCCGCCAGATGCAGACCACCGCGCAGGGCATTCCGCTGGAGATCTACTGCTTCACCCGCACCACGGTGTGGGCCGATTACGAGCGGATTCAGGGGGATATTTTTGATTATCTGCTGGCGGTGTTGCCGGAGTTTGGGCTGAGCCTGTATCAGCAGCCGAGTGGCGGGGATTTGCGCTCTGGCCTGTTGCCGGCGGTGCTCGGCGCGGCCAGTATTCCCGAGCCGCAGAAACACCTGATGTAGCCCACAAATAAAACTGTAGGAGTGAGCCTGCTCCGGGCGGCGTTCCGACGATGGCGGTGTGTCAGCCAACATTGATTTGTCTGACACACCGCCATCGCGAGCAGGCTCACTCCTACAGGGGTTATGCGGTGGCTGGGGATTTGCGGATGCCGAGACGGCTGATCCACACGGCAGCGAGGATCACACTCCCGCCAAGGAACAACCGCCCCAGTTCCTCATGCTGATTCCAGATCAGCAAGTTCAGCAGCAAGCCCACCGGCACGTGCAGGTTGTTCATCACCGCCAGCGTGCCGCCGTTGACCATGCACGCGCCCTTGTTCCACCAGTACATGCCCAACGCGGTCGAGACCAGGCCGAGGAACAACAAAACGCCCCACTGTAGCGGCGCTTCCGGGAGGAAGTTGGCTTTGCCGAACATCAGGAATGCCGGTAGTACCACGGCCAGTGCGCCGAGGTAGAAGAAGCCGAAACGCCGGTAATGCGGCAGATCGCTCGGGTGTTTCGCCACCAGGTGCTTGTACATCACCTGCCCTGCCGCATAGGTGAAGTTGGCCAGTTGCAGCAGCAGGAAGCCCATGAAGAAGTCCGGACTGATGCTGTCGAAACGAATCACCGCCGCGCCGCACACTGCCACCAGTGCAGCAATCAGTGCCCACGGATTGAAACGCCGGTTCAGCGCATCTTCGATCAGGGTCACGTGCAACGGCGTGAGGATGGTGAACAGCAACACTTCCGGCACCGTCAACACGCGGAAGCTCAGGTACAGGCAGACGTAGGTCACGCCGAACTGCAACGCGCCGATCAGCAGCATGCCGCGCATGAATGAAGGTTCCACCGACCGCCAGCGTGTCAACGGAATGAACACCAGCCCGGCCAGCACCACACGCACCAGCACCGCGAAGTAACTGTCGACATGACCGGCCAGGTATTCGCCGATCAGACTGAAGGAAAACGCCTGGATCAGCGTGACAAAAAGTAGATAGCCCATGCTCGCCTCGAAATCGAATGGCGGCGACGATAGCGGTTTTTAGTCCAGACCGCGAACCCTCCAACAACACAAATCCCCTGTAGGCCTTCGCCTGCTCGCGATGGCGGTTGTTCAGACACATCAGTATTGACTGACACACCGCTATCGCGAGCAGGCGAAGGCCTACAGGGATCTATGTCGTTTTCTGAATCCCAGGCAAAAAAAAGCCCGATCTCGCTAATGCGTTCAATCGGGCTACAGCACTCAGGAGCAACAAGTGCAAAGGGAGGTTCGATGCGCGTAGAGCCTTGAAGGGGTTGCGCCAGGTCACTTAAACAATCGGCGATTATCTGGGGATTAACCTGTCAAGCGACCTGGGACAGCTTGGCGTTGGCCTGATTCAGGCCCTTCTCCTGAAAGTCGCCACCGAGGTTCATGCCCTCGGCGTGAATGAACGTCACGTCGTTGATGCCGATGAAACCCATGACCTGACGCAGGTACGGTTCCTGATGGTCGGCCGGGCCGCCGGCGTAGATGCCGCCGCGAGCGGTGAGCACGTAGGCACGTTTACCGCTGAGCAGGCCTTGCGGGCCGGTTTCGGTGTACTTGAAGGTCACGCCGGCACGCAGCACGTGGTCGAGCCAGGCCTTGAGGGTGCTCGGGATGGCGAAGTTGTACATCGGCGCGGCCATGACCAGCACGTCGGCGGCAATTAACTCATCGGTCAATTCGTTGGAACGATCCAGCGACGATTGCTCGTTGGCATTGCGCTGCTCGGCAGGCTTCATCCAGCCGCCCAACAGGTTGCTGTCCAAATGTGGCACCGGATTCACGGCAAGGTCACGCACGGTGATCTGATCGTCCGGGTGCGCCGCTTTCCACTGACTGATAAAGGTCTGGGTCAGTTGACGGGATACCGAGTCTTGCTGGCGGGCACTGCTTTCGATGATCAGAACGCGGGACATGGTGTGTAGCCTCCATCCGAGAATGTTGTAGGTCGATGGAGTGAAGGTTAAACAGAGTCGAATCGATGAAAAAGCGCAAATAATTGCTGCAAAGTATCGAATAATTCGTTTAGATGCTGACACATAACCCTGTGGGAGCGAGCTTGCTCGCGAATTGGCCGTATCAGTCGACATCATTGTTGAATGACACACCGCTTTCGCGAGCAAGCTCGCTCCCACAAGGGTTCGCGGTGTTATTTCGGGGTGCAGGTCAACTTGATGCGCAGCTTGATGATCTCGCGGGTGAACTTGGCCGTGGCGTTTTTATGTTTGCCGGCCGGGACCTCGATAGTGCGGAAGCGTGGCGCTTCCGGGCCATTGCTGAACTTCGCCTTGCACACTGCATCGACATCACCGTAGTTGGCCACCCGAATCGAGCCGATGTCGTTGTCGGTGTCGAAGGTCTCGTAGTCGATCTTCATGCCGTTGAGGTCTTTCTCCACATCGATCGGGTACGCAAAAGCAGTCAGCGGAAGCAGCGCCAGCAGCACACAACAGAATTTTTTCATTCGGCAGTCTCCATGAGGGACGGCCAGCTTAGGACAAGAGGAGCTATTGATGAAAGCGCCCCGCGTGACCCTTGATCAATGGCGAACATTGCAGGCCGTGGTCGACCACGGCGGATTCGCTCAGGCCGCCGAGGCCTTGCACCGTTCGCAATCGTCGGTGAGTTACACCGTCGCCCGCATGCAGGACCAGCTCGGCGTGCCGTTGCTGCGCATCGACGGGCGTAAAGCCGTGCTCACCGAAGCCGGCGGCGTGTTGCTGCGTCGTTCGCGGCAACTGGTGAAACAGGCCAGTCAACTGGAAGACCTCGCCCATCACATGGAGCAAGGTTGGGAAGCCGAAGTGCGGCTGGTGGTCGATGCGGCCTACCCGAGCGCGCGGATTGTGCGCGCATTGACCGCGTTCATGCCGCAGAGTCGCGGCTGCCGTGTGCGTCTGCGTGAGGAAGTGTTGTCAGGTGTCGAGGAAGTGCTGCTCGAAGGCGTAGCTGATCTGGCCATCACCGGCCTGAGCATCCCCGGTTACCTCGGTGCGGAACTGAGCGACGTCGAGTTCGTCGCCGTCGCCCATCCCGATCACCCACTGCATCGGCTCAATCGCGAGCTGAGTTTTCAGGATCTGGAAACCCAGATGCAGGTGGTGATCCGCGACTCCGGCCGCCAGCAACCGCGGGACGTCGGCTGGCTCGGCGCCGAGCAGCGCTGGACCGTCGGCAGCCTCGCCACGGCGGCGACGTTCGTCAGCAGCGGCCTTGGCTTTGCCTGGTTGCCACGGCACATGATTGAACGAGAACTGAAAGATGGTTCGCTCAAGCTGCTACCGTTGGACAGGGGCGGCAACCGCAATTCCAGCTTCTATCTGTATTCGAACAAGGACAAACCCTTGGGCCCGGCCACGCAAATCCTCATCGAACTGCTGCGCACCTTCGACACTTTGCCGCTGGACGCCCCGTTCGCCGCCCCTGAACAAGCCTGACACGGAGTTCACCGATGGCATATTTCGAGCACGAAGGTTGCAACCTGCACTACGAGGAATATGGCCACGGCGCGCCGTTGCTGCTGGTTCACGGGCTCGGTTCGAGCACCCTGGACTGGGAAATGCAGGTCCCGGCCCTGGCCGCGCACTACCGGGTGATCGTCCCGGATATCCGTGGCCACGGGCGCTCGGACAAACCGCGCGAGCGCTACAGCATCGCCGGTTTCAGTGCCGATATGCTGGCGCTGATCGAGCATCTGAATCTTGGCCCGGTGCATTACGTCGGGCTGTCGATGGGCGGGATGATCGGCTTCCAGTTCGGCGTCGATCAGCCGCAAATGCTCAAGAGCCTGACCATCGTCAACAGCGCCCCCGAAGTCAAAATCCGCAGCCGCGACGACTACTGGCAGTGGTTCAAACGCTGGAGCCTGATGCGCGTGCTGAGTCTCGCGGCCATTGGCAAAGCGCTTGGCGGCAAACTTTTTCCGAAACCCGAACAAGCCGATCTGCGGCAGAAAATGGCCGAACGCTGGGCAAAAAACGACAAACGTGCTTATCTCGCCAGCTTCGATGCGATTGTTGGCTGGGGCGTTCAGGAACGACTTTCCCGGGTGACCTGTCCAACGCTCGTCATCAGCGCCGACCGTGACTACACACCGGTTGCGCTGAAAGAAACCTATGTAAAACTGCTGCCCAATGCGCGGCTGGTGGTGATCGCCGATTCGCGCCACGCCACCCCGCTCGATCAACCCGAACGCTTCAATCAAACGCTGCTGGCGTTTCTCGCCGCAGCCGATATTCAATCTCAGGATCACTGACCCATGTTGAAAAAACTCGCCCTCGCCGCTGGTACTGTGCTGTTTGCCGCCAACCTGATGGCTGCCACGCCGGCCAAGGCACCGCACGTGCTGCTGGACACCACCAACGGCCAGATCGAAATCGAACTGGATCCGGTCAAGGCGCCGATCAGTACCAAAAACTTTCTGGATTACGTCAACAGCGGCTTCTACAACAACACGATTTTCCACCGTGTGATCCCGGGCTTTATGGTCCAGGGCGGCGGTTTCACTCAACAGATGCAGCAAAAAGAAACCAAGGCTCCTATCAAGAACGAACACAAAAACGGTCTGGCCAACGTTCGTGGCACCTTGTCCATGGCTCGCACTTCCGTACCTGATTCGGCGACCAGCCAGTTCTTCATCAACGTCAAGGACAACGACTTCCTCGACCAGGGTGATGGCTACGCAGTGTTCGGCAAAGTGGTCAAAGGCATGGACGTTGTCGACATCATCGTCAACTCGCCGACCACCACCAAAAGCGGCATGAAAGACGTGCCTTCCGACCCTGTGTTCATCAAGTCGGCCAAAGTCATCGACTAAGCTGTACAGGGCGTATCGAGCGGCGTGAGCTCAACCTCACGCCGCTCACACCGATAAAAGGAGAGCCCGTACTCCGGGCGGTTATCTGATGCTCTATCGCCGTTTCGAACAACTGATCGACATATTCCGCGACGCCCCGACGGCGTCTCCGCCGGACCGCGTTCTCCCCTTCTATACCTATTACCTCAAGCAGGTCTGGCCGAGTTTTGCCGCCCTGCTGGTCGTTGGCCTGTTTGCCGCGCTGATCGAAGTGGCGCTGTTCAGTTACCTGAGCCGCATCATCGACCTCGCCCAAGGCACGCCCAACCCGAATTTCTTCAGCGACCACGCCCTTGAACTGACGTGGATGCTGGTAGTTGCCCTGGTGCTGCGGCCGATCTTCTTCGGCCTGCACGACTTGCTGGTCCATCAGACCCTGAGCCCCGGCATGACCAGCATGATCCGTTGGCAGAACCACAGCTACGTGCTCAAGCAGAGCCTGAATTTCTTCCAGAACGACTTCGCCGGACGTATCGCGCAACGCATCATGCAGACCGGCAACTCGCTGCGTGACTCGGCAGTGCAAGCGGTGGATGCGCTGTGGCACGTGGTCATCTACGCGATCAGTTCACTGGTGTTGTTCGCCGAGGCCGACTGGCGCCTGATGATCCCACTGCTGACGTGGATCGTTGCCTACATCGGCGCACTGTATTACTTCGTACCGCGCGTGAAAGATCGCTCGGTGGAGGCTTCTGACGCGCGTTCAAAACTGATGGGCCGCATCGTCGATGGATACACCAACATTGCCACGCTGAAGCTGTTCGCCCACACCAATTTCGAACAGCATTACGCCAAGGAAGCCATCGAAGAACAGACCGTCAAAGCACAGATGGCCGGCCGCGTCGTCACCAGCATGGACGTGGTGATCACCGCCATGAACGGCTTGTTGATCGTCGGCACCACAGCGCTGGCGCTTTGGTTGTGGACGCAATCGTTGATTACCGTCGGCGCAATTGCCCTGGCCACGGGCCTGGTGATCCGCATCGTCAACATGTCCGGCTGGATCATGTGGGTGGTCACCGGCATATTCGAAAACATCGGCATGGTTCAGGACGGTCTGCGCACGATCTCGCAACCGGTCAGCGTCACCGATCACGAGCAGGCAAAGCCGCTGGACGTGGCCCGTGGCGAAGTGCGTTTCGAACACGTGGATTTTCACTACGGCAAGAAGCGCGGGATCATCGGCGACCTCAACCTGAACATCAAACCGGGCGAAAAAATCGGTTTGATCGGGCCGTCCGGCGCGGGCAAATCGACCCTGGTCAACCTGCTCCTGCGTCTCTACGACGTCGAGGGCGGGCGGATCGTGATTGATGGCCAAAACATCGCCGAAGTCGGCCAGGAAAGCCTGCGTGCGCGGATCGGCATGATCACCCAGGACACCTCGCTGCTGCACCGTTCGATCCGCGACAACTTGCTGTACGGCAAACCTGATGCCACCGACGCCGAGTTGTGGGACGCGGTGCACAAGGCGCGCGCCGATGAGTTCATTCCGCTGCTGTCGGATGCTGAGGGCCGCACAGGCTTTGATGCGCATGTCGGTGAGCGCGGGGTGAAACTGTCCGGTGGCCAGCGTCAGCGCATCGCGATTGCGCGGGTACTGCTCAAGGATGCGCCGATCCTGATCATGGACGAAGCGACTTCAGCGCTGGACTCGGAGGTGGAAGCGGCGATTCAGGAAAGCCTGGAAACCCTGATGCAGGGCAAAACCGTGATCGCCATTGCACACCGTCTCTCGACCATTGCCAGGATGGATCGGCTGGTGGTGCTGGAGAACGGCAAGATCGCCGAGAGCGGCACCCATGCTGAATTGCTCGCCCACCGTGGTCTGTATGCACGGCTATGGGCGCATCAGACCGGGGGGTTTGTCGGCATCGACTGACCCCTCCAAGAGCGTGGGAACGATCACCGCCACAACCCGCCAACCACGGGCGCTGGCGGTTTTTTTGTGGCCGCTGGAAATCCACCAAATCCCTGCTGTACTCAGCCAAGGTTCCGGAAGGGAGCCTGTCGTAAGTCTGCAAGGATGCACAACGCGATGCAGTCTCGATAGCAGGGCTATCAAGGACGCCTCTCATGTCTCTGTTCAAACGTTCAGTCACTGAGTTGTTGGGTACGTTCTGGTTAGTATTGGGTGGTTGCGGCAGCGCGGTGATCGCCGCGTCTTCACCGTTGGGAATCGGGGTGCTGGGGGTGGCCCTGGCGTTTGGTCTGACGGTGCTGACCATGGCATTCGCCATCGGTCACATCAGCGGATGTCATCTCAACCCGGCCGTCTCGGTCGGTCTGTTCGTCGGCGGTCGGTTTCCGGCCAAGGAGTTGCCCGCGTACATCATTGCCCAAGTGCTCGGCGCGATTCTCGCGGCGGCGCTGATCGCCCACATCGCCAGCGGCAAGGAGGGCTTCGATATCGCCTCAGGCCTCGCTTCCAACGGTTATGGCGAGCATTCACCAGGCAAATATTCGATGGCGGCAGGGTTTGTCACTGAGCTGGTGATGACGGCGATGTTTGTGATCATCATCCTCGGCGCCACCGATAAACGCGCACCGCCGGGACTGGCACCCATCGCCATCGGCCTGGGCCTGACGTTGATCCACCTGATCTCGATTCCGGTCACCAACACCTCGGTGAACCCGGCCCGCAGCACGGGACCGGCACTGATGGTCGGCGGCTGGGCGATTGCGCAGTTGTGGATGTTCTGGGTCGCCCCGTTGATGGGTGCGGTATTGGGTGGCGGGATTTATCGATGGTTGGGCAAAGAAGAAACCTGAGGGGTGCCTGAGATCCCCTTGTAGGAGCTGCCGAAGGCTCGGGCCGCGATCGGACGATCTTTTGATCTTGCTTTTTTGAACATGAAGATCAAAAGATCGCAGCCTTCGGCAGCTCCTACAGGGGATCTAGGTTTGGCGGTAGGGCAAGGCTGTTTTCGCTTCTTCGGCGTAGGCGAGGATGCCGGCGCGTTCCTGTTGCAGGAAATCCTTCACCGCTGCTTTCAGACCGGGATGCCGCAGGTAATGCCACGAATGGGTAATCACCGGTTCGAACCCGCGAATCAACTTGTGCTCGCCCTGAGCGCCAGCATCGAAACGCTGATAACCCTGCGCAATCGCGTAATCCATTCCCTGATAAAAACAGGTCTCGAAGTGCAGTCGATCAAACTCCGCCAGACACCCCCAATAACGCCCGTAGAAACTGTCGCCACCGACCAGACTGAACGCCATCGCCACCGGTCGTGAGCCCTGTTTGGCCAGCACTACGCGAATCGCCTCGGGCATGCGCTCGGCCAGCAGACTGAAAAATTCCCGCGTCAGATACGGGGTCTGACGCCGCACCGCATAGGTATTGGCGTAACAGGCGTAGACAAAATCCCACTGCGCCTCGCCCAGCTCGCGGCCCTCCAGCCACTCAAATTCAAAGCCCTGCCCCGCCACTTGCTCGCGTTCCTTGCGCATCTGTTTGCGCTTGCGCGAACTGAGTACGTCGAGAAAATCCTGAAAGTCGCGATACCCGCGATTCTGCCAGTGATATTGACAGCCAATACGTTGCAGCCAGCCTGGTTGCTCGGCCATTGCAGCGTCGGTGAAAGGATCCGTGAAGTTGATGTGCGCGCTGGAAAGCCCTTCGATCTCCAGGTAACCAGGCAGACTCTTGAGCAGCTCGAAACCGTCTTCGACATTGGCCGCCAACAGGCGCGGGCCGCTGACTGGACTGAATGGCACAGCCGTCAAAAGCTTGGGGTAGTAATCGATACCGGCGCGGGCGCAGGCGTCGGCCCAGCCGTGATCGAACACGTACTCGCCGTAGGAATGCCACTTGCGGTAACTGGGTAACGCGGCGATCAGATGGCCGTCTTCGAAGTGCAGCAAATGCTCAGGTTGCCAGCCAGTGTGGGGGCCGACGCTGCCGCTGTCTTCCAGCGCACTGAGAAAGGCATGGCGCAGAAATGGCTGGTTTTCAGGCACCAGCGCATCCCATGTGGCCGGCGCGATTTGCGACAGGTTTTGCAGGCATTGCAACGGCATCAAAAAGCTCTCCACAACAGGACTTCAGCGCCCGGCGAGTATCGCCGATTGCGCGGCTTTGCACACCCGCAATCGGCCGACAGCGCTCTAGATCAATAGTTCAGGGCAAATCAATATCGTCATCAACCTGCCATCACTGTGCCACTGCTCTGTCATAAACCATCGCGATACTGGCGCCTGTTTTTAGAGCGCCGGGTTCTACCCGGACACTGTTTTCCGACGTTTAAATCGTCGGTTGTGCCCAGGATGGTTCAGCCATCCCCTCTCATCTTCGGAGATTGCTATGCGTCTTGCTTCCACGAAAACTGCGGCGGCCCTGTGCGGTGGCTTGTTGCTGGCCATGAGTGTTCCGGCCAGTGCTGCAGTCGACGCCAAACTGCTCGACATGCTCAAGGCTAACGGTTCCATTTCCCAGGCGCAGTACATCGAACTGCAAACTGAACTGGCCAAGGATCAGAAGGCTCAGCAAATCGCGCAGCAGGCGCAGCAAGAGACCAATGAACAAGTCGCGGCTGTTGCGAAGAAAACCAACGAACAAAGTGTCTTTGACCAGAAACTGGCCTGGGCCGCGAAGACCCAGTTCAAGGGTGATGTGCGTATCCGTCAGGAAACCATCAAGATCGACGGCGAGCCGAACAACGGCGGCCGCGACAAGGATCGTCAGCGTATCCGTGCGCGTCTGGGTGCCTACACCGAGATCAACCCGCAGGTCGACACCGGCATTCGTATCGCCACCGGTGGCGGCGACGATGCCCGTTCCACCAACCAGGACCAGGACAACTACTTCGACAAGAAGCAGATCTGGCTCGACCTGGGTTACATCGACTACCACCCGGATCAGATCAAGAACCTGCACATCATCGGTGGCAAGATGCTCCAGCCGTGGGTCAGCATGGGTGACGTGATCTGGGACAGCGACATCAACCCGGAAGGCCTGGCCGTTACCTACAAATACCCGTTGGGCAGCAGCGCCGAACTGTTCGGCAGTCTGGGTAACTACAACCTCAAGGACAACGTTGACGGCGATGGCGTGCAATTCCGTCATGACCTGCGTCTGACCGCTGGCCAGTTGGGTAGCCGCTTCAACATCACCGACAACCTGAAAGTCACCGTGGGCGGCAGCGTCTACGCCTACCAGAACGACGAAGACAGCCGTTGCACCGGTACTTCCACGCCGTGCGCACTGGCCGTCAACGGCAACTCGGCCAACAACGAATTCCGTCTGTATGAAGGGTTCAGTCAGGTCGACATCGGCGGTCTGCCGATGCCATTGTCGTTCTACGGTCAGTACGTGAAGAACAACGATGCCGTGACCGATCAGGACACCGCGTGGCTGTTGGGTGCCAAGTCGAAAGTCTTCGGCCTGAACCTCGATTACAACTATCGGGACGTGCAGCGCAACGCCGTGGTCGGCGCCTTCACCGACTCCGACTTCGCCAACGGCACCACCGGTTCGCGTGGCCACAAGTTCAAGGTCGGTTACGACATCGACAAGAACTTCGCCATTGGTGCTACGTACTTCCTGACCAAGGCCGACTTCGCCAGCCGTACCCAGCGTGACGCTGATGCCAACACCTTGCAGCTGGACGCGGAAGCCAAGTTCTAAAACGCTTCACCCTTTAGCCCGGTGCGGGCGGGACGATCCCCATCATCCGTTCGTTTCGCTCGCGCCGAGCTATTTCTGCAGGATGCAAGAATCCCCCGTAGGAGCTGCCGAAGGCTCGGGCCGCGATCGGACGATCTTTTGATCTTGATCTTAAAAAAGATCAAAAGATCGCAGCCTCGTTTCACTCGACAGCTCCTACGGGGGATTATCTTTTCGTCGTTGCTCGGCCAGACGTGCGGCCAGGTCATCGATGCCTTCTTCCGGTGTCTCCGGCATCGCCTTCAAGGTGGCTTGCATCACACGCATCTGGCGAATGAAACGCCGACAGTTGGGGCAAAACATCAGGTGATGACGCACCATCAGCTTTTCGCGAAAGCTCAATTGGCCATCGAGATAATCGCTGGAGCGCGCCACTTGTTCCTTACAGGTCAGCATTCTCCGGTCTCCTCAAAATGCTCCACGGTCGCGAAGACTTTCAGCCGCGCACGATGCAGCAGCACACGGACATTGGAGAGCGAGATATCCAGAAGATTACAGATCTCTTCAAGCTCCAGCCCCTGGCGCTCGCGTAACAGCAAAACGCTGCTTTGCAGTTCCGACAGACTCAAAAGAGTGTGCTCCAGACAGTCGCGCAATTCGCCTTCAGTGAGCAGCGCTTCGGGGGTGTCCTGGTGCCAGGCGAACGGGGCGACCAGCCAATGGCCATCACCGGGAGAAAAGCGCTCGTCGTCGATCGTGCCATGGGGCGAAGGCAGGTCATCCATCAACACTTCACGGCGATTTTTTTTGTAACGGCTTTTGGCCGAGTTGGCCGTGATGGTCAACAGCCAGGTCTTGAGACTGGAGCGGCCTTCGAAGGTGGCAATGTGGCGCACCACGGAAAGCCAGGCGTCCTGCACCACTTCTTCAACGTGGCGTTGACCGACAATCGCATACGCCACGGCGCGCATAGCGCTCTGATACGTCGTCACCAGTTCCTTGAAAGCCTGTTGCTCACCGGCCAGCAGGCGCGCATGCAGTTGGGTGTCGTCAGCCGCCATCCATCAATCTCCTGTTCCCGATTCCGAAAATGACGGCGGCAGGTCTTCACCTGCCGCCATTTCCGAAAAATTACAGCGTTTGAGCCGATTCGGATGTAGGAAAGGTCGGCGCGATTAAGAGGAAATTAAACCAATTTTCAACGCTTGCGCAGAATCACGCTGCCGATCGAATAGCCCGCACCGAACGAACTCAACACCGCCAGCGAACCGGCCGCCAGATCGTCCTGATATTTGTGGAAAGCAATGACCGAACCTGCGGAGCTGGTGTTGGCGTAGGTGTCGAGAATCACCGGCGCTTCTTCTTCGGTGGCTTCACGGCCCAGTAACTTGCGCACGATCAGGTGATTCATGCTCAGGTTGGCCTGGTGCAGCCAGAAGCGCTTCACGTCACCGACGTTGAGCTGGTTCTCTTGCAGATGCTCGCCGATCAGCTCGGCAACCATCGGGCAGACATCCTTGAACACCTTGCGGCCTTCCTGCACAAACAGCTTGTCGCGGGCACCAATGCCCTCTTCGGCTGCGCGGTTGAGGAAGCCGAAGTTGTTGCGGATGTTGTTGGAGAACTTGGTCAGCAGCTTGGTGCTGACCACATCGAACTGGTGCTTGGAGGTGGCGGTGTCCGCACGTTCGATGATCACCGCAGTCGCGGCGTCGCCGAAGATGAAGTGGCTGTCGCGATCACGGAAGTTCAGGTGACCGGTGCAGACTTCCGGGTTGACCATCAGGATCGCCCGGGCCTGGCCCAGTTGCACGCTGTTGGCAGCGGCCTGAATGCCGAAAGTCGCCGAGGAGCAAGCCACGTTCATGTCGAAACCGAAGCCTTGAATGCCCAGGGCTTCCTGAACTTCGATAGCGATGGCCGGGTAGGCGCGCTGCAGGTTGGAGCAGGCAACGATCACGCCGTCGATGTCAGCGGCGGTTTTGCCGGCGCGCTGCAAGGCTTGCTCGGCAGCGCCGATGGCCATTTGGCAGAGTACCGACCATTCGTCGTTGGAACGCTCCGGCAGGCGTGGGGCCATGCGTTGCGGATCGAGGATGCCGTCCTTGTCCATGACAAAGCGGCTCTTGATGCCCGAGGCTTTTTCGATGAACGCGGCGCTGGATTCGGTCAGGGCCTGGACTTCACCGCTGGCGATCGCATCGGCGTTGTCGGCGTTGAACTGGGCGACGTAGGTATTGAAAGACTGCACCAGCTCTTCGTTGGAGATGCTGTTGGCCGGGGTGTACAGGCCGGTGCCGCTGATGACGACGTTATGCATGGTCGTTTCTCTAATCTGTTCAGGCAGAAAGTGCTGGAACCGTCGTACCAACACACAAAGGGTCTATTCCCATCCGGGGGACGCAAACCTGGCATCGCTTTATTCCGTCCCGCACCACGGCCGAAGGCTCTGGGTCGCGAAACCGGCGTTTATGGTCGCGAAGTTTGCCATAAACGGGGCCTTTTGGCGCCTTTCTCAAGATCAACACGGATGATCGTTCCCACGCTCCTGCGTGGGAATGCAGCCCGTGACGCTCCGCGTCACTGGACGCGGAGCGTCCCCAGAGGCATTCCCACGCAGAGCGTGGGAACGATCAACGCTACGGTTCTACCTGGGTCCACTGCTTGTTCAGGCGTTTGTCGGAGATCGGCACTTTGGTGCCCAATTGTTGGGCGAACAGCGACACCCGGTATTCCTCCAGCCACCAGCGATACAGCTCAAGCTGCGGATCGCGCTTGCCTTCCTGGGCATGTTTGGCCGCGCGAGTCTGGTATTGCGCCCAGAGGCCGGCGAGTTCGCCGCTCCAGACGCGATCCTTCTGCACCTGCGCGCCGAGCTTTTCAAAGCGCTGCTCGACCGCTTTCAGGTAACGCGGCAACTCCTTGAGCCACTGCATCGGCGTCTCGCGGACAAAACCCGGGTAAATCAGATTGTTGATCTGCTGCTTGATGTCGTTCAGTGCCACAGCCTGGGCCAGATCGATCTTGCCCTTGAAGCGTTTTTGCAGACCGTGCCAGAGCTTGAGAATTTCCAGCGTCAACCGCGCCACGCGCTCGGCGTGCTCGGTCCAGTTGCCGCGTTTGCGCTCGGCCAATGCCGCCAACCCGGCGCCGTCGCGGGGCAACGGGTCTTCGCCCTCAAGAATGCAGCTGTCGAGGCTGGCCAGCAGAATGTCTTCGACCAGCGCATCGACGCGGCCCAGCTCGCGATAGAGCAAGCCCAGTTCGGTTTGCCCCGGCAACTTGCCGCGCAGGAATTTGGCCGGCTCCGCCAGTTGCTGCATCAACAACCGCTGCAAGGCGCGACGGTGCTGGAATTCGGCCTCGGCCGGGGTCGAGAAGCGCCCTTCCTTGACCGTGCCACCCTCTTCGACCAGCGCCGGATACACCGTCATCGACAGCCCGGCGATCTTCTGCTGAGTCTTTTCCGCCACCGGCGCGAAGACTTTGGCCTCCACCGGCTGCTGGCTTTTCGCAGTTTGCGGCACGGCCAACGCGGCTTGGCTGGCTTCGGCAAACCGTGCGGTCAGTTCGGCCAGATCGCGCCCCTCACCGAGGAACTTGCCTTGGCCATCAACGATTTCCAGGTTCATCCGCAGATGCCCTTCGACGCCTTGCTCAGCTTCGGCCCATGCTTCATCGCTGACCCGCGCGCCGGTCATGCGCAGCAATTCGCGGCCCAGCGCCTGCGGCAACGAACCGTAGCCGAAGGTCATGCGTTGCAGCGCAGCTTTGATGAAGTCAGGCACCGGCACAAAATTCTTGCGCAGCGCTTTCGGCAAGTTGCGCACGAGAGCGATGCACTTGGCTTCGATCATCCCCGGCACCAGCCACTCCAGGCGTTCCGGCGGCAGCATCGGCAACAGCGGTGCCGGCACGCGCAGGGTCACGCCGTCACGTGGGTGATTGGGTTCGAAGTGATAGGTCAGCGCCAGTTCCAGATCACCGATGTGCAGCGTGTCCGGGTAATCGCGCGCGGTGACTTCACTGGCCTCGCGGGCCAGTACGTCTTCTTCGCGCATGATCAACAACTGTGGATCTTTCTGGCTGTTGATGCGGTACCAACTGTCGAAGGTCGCGGTCTGGTGAATCTCCGCCGGCAGCCGCGCGTCGTAGAACGCGTACAAGGTTTCTTCGTCGGCGAGAATGTCGCGGCGACGGGCCTTGGCCTCCAGTTCGTCGAGCTGTTCCAGCAGTTGCTGGTTGGCGGTCAGGCACTTGGCTCTGGACTGAATCTCGCCACGCACCAGACCTTCGCGGATAAAAAGCTCACGGGAAACCACTGGATCGACCGGGCCGTAATGCACCGGACGGCGACCGACCACGATCAGCCCGAACAAGGTGATCTGCTCGAACGCCACGACCTGACCGCGCTTCTTCTCCCAGTGCGGTTCGAAGTGATTTTTCTTGATCAGGTGCCCGGCCAGCGGCTCGATCCAGTCGGCGTCGATCTTGGCGACCATGCGCGCGTAGAGCTTGGTGGTTTCCACCAGTTCGGCGGTCATCAGCCACTGCGGGCGCTTCTTGCCAATGCCCGACGACGGATGAATCCAGAAGCGTCGCTGACGCGCGCCGAGGTAATCACCGTCTTCGGTTTTCTGACCGATCTGGCTGAGCAGACCGACCAGCACGGCTTTGTGCAGTTTCGGGTAATCGGCCGGCTCTTTGTTCAGGCTCAACTGCATGTCGCGGCAGATCAGGCTCAACTGGCGATGGGAATCGCGCCATTCGCGCAGGCGCAGATAGTTGAGGAAGTTCTTGCGGCACCAGTTGCGCAGCGGGCTGGCCGTCAATGCTTGGCGCTGCTCTTCAAAGCCACGCCACAGATTCACTAAACCGGCGAAGTCGGAGTCGATGTCTTTCCACTGTGCGTGGGCCTGGTCGGCGGCTTGCTGACGCTCCGGCGGCCGCTCGCGCGGGTCTTGAATAGACATCGCGCTGGCGACGATCAGCACTTCCTGCAGGCTGCCGAGCTTGGCCGCTTCGAGCAACATGCGGCCCATGCGCGGATCGACCGGCAGGCGCGCCAACTGGCGACCCAGCGGGGTCAACTGGCTGTTGCGATCCACCGCCGAGAGTTCTTGCAGCAGGTTGAAACCGTCGCTGATCGCTTTGCCATCCGGCGGCTCGATAAACGGGAATGCGGTGATTTCGCCGAGGCGCAGATGCAGCATCTGCAAAATAACCGCCGCAAGGTTGGTGCGCAGAATCTCAGGATCGGTGAATTCCGGGCGCCCGTTAAAATCTTCTTCGCTGTACAGCCGAATGCAAATGCCCGGCTCGACCCGCCCGCAACGACCTTTACGCTGGTTGGCGCTGGCCTGGGAAATCGCCTCGATCGGCAAACGCTGGACTTTGGCGCGATAGCTGTAGCGGCTGATGCGCGCGGTGCCGCTGTCGATCACGTAACGGATGCCCGGCACGGTCAGCGAAGTCTCGGCGACGTTGGTCGCCAGCACCACACGACGCCCCGGGTGCGACTGGAAAATTCGCTGCTGTTCGGCCGGTGACAAGCGCGCATACAGTGGCAGGATTTCAGTGTGTTTGATCTGGGCTTTGCGCAGCATGTCGGCGGCGTCGCGAATCTCGCGCTCGCCCGGCAAGAACACCAGCACGTCACCGGGGCTGCGACGTTCGCTGCGCTCGTAAGCGGCGATTTCATCGAGGGTGGCGAGGATTGCCTGATCCACCGTCAGGTCATCCTCGACGCGGTTGCCCTCTTCGTCCTGCTCCAGCGTCAGCGGTCGATACCAGGTGTCGACCGGGAAGGTGCGGCCCGATACCTCAACAATCGGCGCGTCGTCGAAGTGCTTGGAAAAGCGCTCCAGATCGATGGTTGCCGAAGTGATGATGACCTTCAGATCCGGGCGACGCGGCAACAGGGTTTTCAGGTAACCGAGCAGGAAGTCGATGTTGAGACTGCGTTCGTGGGCTTCATCGACGATGATCGTGTCGTAGCGTTCGAGGTAGCGATCATTCTGGGTTTCCGCCAACAGAATGCCGTCGGTCATCAGCTTGATCAGGGTGTTGGAATCGCTTTGATCCTCGAAACGCACCTGATAGCCGACCAGCGAACCGAGCGGTGTGCCGAGTTCTTCGGCAACCCGGCTGGCGACGCTGCGTGCTGCGATTCGACGCGGCTGGGTGTGGCCGATCAGACCGTGCTGGCCGCGACCGATCTCCAGGCAGATTTTCGGCAACTGGGTGGTTTTACCCGAGCCGGTTTCGCCGGCGATGATCAGCACCTGATGCTTTTCCAGCGCCTTCTTGATTTCGTCGCGCTTGGCCGCGATCGGCAGACTGTCGTCGTAACGAATCACTGGCAGGCTGGCCTTGCGCGCCAGCACCTGATCACAGGACGCCTGCATGCGCGTCACCCATTGGGCCAGTTTGGCTTCGTCGGGTTTCTTGCGCAGCTCAAGCAACTGCCGCCGCAGCCGGTGACGGTCGGCGAGCATGGCGTGGTCGAGGTTTTTCAGCAGTTTGTCGATGGAGGGCGATTCGTCGGTCATCGGGTAGGCAATTCGGTCGTCTATTTATGCAGGGGGCGGATTGTCGCAGATTTGGGGGATTTGTGGCGTGTCTGGGGGATTGCTGCCCTCACCCTAGCCCTCTCCCGGAGGGAGAGGGGACCGATTGGGGGATGCTTCAAAGGTACATCGACCTGAAAGAGCTTTGCCGAATCCATAATCGCCAAGCTCTTTCAGGTCGGCGTTTGACTTGAGACATCTCGGTAGGCCCCCTCTCCCTATGGGCGGTCCGACGTTTCGGGAGGGCTGGGGTGAGGGTGTTTTTTAAGAGGGCTACTCGTTATCCAAGCCTTTACGCCGATACGGAAAGACATCAATGACCTTCCCCGCCCGAATCGCCTCCTGCAGGCTTTTCCAGTAATCGGCGTTATACAACTCGCCATGCAACTGATCGAACAACTTGCGCTGCCCCGAATCGGCAAACAAAAACGGCGGAAATTCCTCGGGAAACACGTCCAGCGGCCCAATCGAATACCACGGCTCGGAGGCCATTTCGTCCTCGGGCGTGCGCGGCGCAGGGATGTGGCGGAAGTTGGCCTCAGTCAGAAAGCAGATCTCGTCATAGTCATAAAACACCACGCGCCCGTGGCGGGTGACGCCGAAGTTCTTCAGCAGCATGTCGCCGGGAAAGATGTTCGCTGCCGCCAGTTGCTTGATCGCCAGGCCATAATCCTCCAGCGCTTCACGCACCTGCGCCTCGTTGGCGTTTTCCAGATAAAGGTTGAGCGGGGTCATCCGCCGCTCGGTCCAGCAGTGCCGGATCAGCACCGTGTCGCCTTCTACCGACACCGTTGATGGCGCCACGTCCAGCAGTTCTTCAAGACACGCCGGATCGAACTTGCTCAGCGGAAAACGGAAATCGGCGAACTCCTGGGTATCGGCCATGCGCCCTACCCGATCAACGCTTTTCACCAGCCGATACTTTTCGATCACAGTCGCGCGATCAACGTTTTTCGACGGTGAAAAACGGTCCTTGATGATTTTGAACACGGTGTTGAAGCCCGGCAGGGTAAACACGCTCATGACCATGCCACGCACACCCGGGGCCATGATGAACTGATCATCGGTGTTGGCCAGATGGTTGATCAGCGCGCGGTAGAACTCGGATTTGCCGTGCTTGTAGAAACCGATCGAGGTGTACAGCTCGGCGATGTGCTTGCCCGGCAGGATGCGCCGCAGAAAACCAATAAACTCTGCTGGCACCGGCACATCGACCATGAAGTACGAACGGGTGAACGAGAAAATGATCGACACATCGGCTTCGTCGGTGATCAGCGCATCGATCTGAATCCCGCGTCCTTCGCGGTGCAGCAGCGGAATCACCAACGGCCACTGCTCGTCGCGGGTGTAAATACGCCCAACCAGATACGCGCCCTTGTTGCGGTAGAGCACCGAGGAAAACAGCTCGACGCTGAGCTCCGGGTCCTTGCACACCCAGTCCGGCAGGTTCTCACGCAGTTGCGCTTCGAGACGGCGCAAGTCACCGGGCAAATCGGCGTAGTCCTCGCTGAAACGGTAGTCGGCAAAAATGCTCGCGAGCATCCCCGACAACTGCCCCTGCGGTTTGTAGGTGCGGGTTTGCGCGGCGCGGGCACGGCGCAGGCTCGGGCGCGTGGTGTGGATGAACATGCAGCCGTCGCTGATCAGGTCGTGGCTGAACAGCCCACAGAAAATCGAGTTGTACCAGGTCTCGGACAGCTCATCGTCGAAGCGCAGGTCGATGACGCTGATGTAGGCGCTTTTCACCAGCGGCCAGCAACTGACATTCATCAGCGTGTCGTCGTCGAAGTATTCGCGCAGACGGGCGATGGTTTCGCCGACTTTTTCTTCGTAGAGATTGATCCGCGCCGCCGACGCCGTTTGCGTATCCTGCCAGCGCGCCTGTTCGAAGCGTTCCCGGGCGCCGTCGGTGATCCGCCGGAAATGCTCGCGGTAATCGTCAAAGCCATCGAGGATCATCCGGGCGATGTCGGTGGCTGGCCATTGCTGCGGCATAGATGAGACCTCGGCGTGCGTTGGGAAATCTGTGCCTGAGCTTAGCCACGGATGCGCGCGCAGGTGAAGTGCAATTTCTGCCAAATGCGCGTCAGGGTTGTACAGCGACACAGTTTTTAGCAAAGTTTTTTTAATCGACCGTTCGGTCAGTTAATCGCCGTGGCGGTTCTTCTCCTGGCGTTGCGCCAACCCGCGAATTCTCTGGGCTTCGGATCCAATCAGCGCGCCACGCGTCTAGTCCGTGGCTTTGCTGCGGCCGCGCGCACCGCTCACATCGATTCCAGATTGGTCTTACCAAAATGATGGCACTTTGATATACAGCCCGCCATCACCCGCCTCACAACAAGATCCTCGGTCCACGAGGACGACCTCTCCCTCAAAGATCAAGGAGCACATTGATGTCTATCCGGAATCTGCGCATCGGCTTGCGCGCCAGTTTGAGTTTTGCCGTTTTGGCCAGTTTGCTGGTGGTGGTCGGTCTGTTCGGGCTCGGCCAGATGAAAACCCTGCGCGAAAGCGCAGCGGTGATCGAAGAATCGTGGATGCCGAGCATCGAGAGCATTCATGACGCGGCGGCGAACATCGCCAGCATTCGTCTCGAATCACTGCGTCTGATCACCAACTCCCAGCCTGCGGTGCGCGACCGAAGCAAAGGCATCCTCAAGGCGCAACGTGAGGAGTTGCTCAAACGCCTCAACGATCACAAAGCCTTGATCGCCAGTGATCAGGAACAGGCAATGCTCGACGGCTTGAACGTGGCCGTCGGCAAATACCTGAGCATTCTCGATCAGATCGTCAGCCAGATTGAAGCCGGTCAGAACGAGCAGGCCGCCGCCCGTTTAAGCAACGAGCTGGCACCGCAGGGCACGGTGCTCGACAAGACGCTGGAGCAGATGATCAGCCTCAATCAACAAGGTGCAGACGCCGCCGCCGATGCCGCCGCAGCCATGTATGAACGGGCATTCTGGATCGTCGCGTCGATCATCGTGGTCGCCCTGATTGCCACCTTGCTATTGGCCTGGCTGCTGACCCGCAGCATCACCACCCCGATCAACCAGGCACTGGATGTGGCACGACGCATTGCCGCCGGCGACCTCAGCGGCCAGATCGCCAGCACCGGTAAAGATGAAGCGGCGCAGCTACTCGACGCCTTGGCCGAGAT
Organism: Pseudomonas sp. AIG; assembly: GCF_977020205.1. NCBI lineage: Bacteria > Pseudomonadati > Pseudomonadota > Gammaproteobacteria > Pseudomonadales > Pseudomonadaceae > Pseudomonas > Pseudomonas sp. AIG. Next base: position 29,068 of record NZ_CDROCK010000004.1, read on the forward strand.
GCAAGGCAATCTGCGCTCGACCATTCGCGGTATCAGCGAATCGGCGCAGCAACTGGCTTCCGCTGCCGAGGAAATGAGTTCGGTGATGGAGCAAAGTACCCGCGGCCTGCAACAGCAGAACGACCAGATCGAACAGGCCGCCACGGCGGTCACTGAGATGAGCACGGCGGTGGATGAAGTCGCCGCCAACGCGGTGTCCAGCGCCGAGGCGTCCGAGGCTTCGAACGAGGACAGCAAACACGGCCATGTCCAGGTCAGCGAAACCATCAGTTCGATTCAGCAACTGGTCGATGCGGTACTCGGCGCATCGGAGCAAGCCGAGGGCCTGGCCACTCAGGCGCAGGACATCAGCAAAGTGCTGGAGGTCATTCGCGGGATTGCCGGGCAGACCAACCTGTTGGCGCTCAACGCCGCGATCGAAGCAGCACGCGCCGGTGAGGCCGGGCGCGGCTTTGCGGTAGTGGCCGATGAAGTGCGCTCGCTGGCGCAACGCACGCAGAATTCCACCGAAGAAATCGAGCTGATGATCAGCAACATCCAGCAAGGCACCGGGGCAACCGTTGGCGCTTTGCAGAGCAGTGCCGAGCAGGCGAGTCAGACGTTGCGCCGCGCCAACAGTGCCGGTCAGGCACTGGAGAAAATCACTGCGTCGATCGCGCAGATCAACCAGCGCAATCTGGTGATCGCCAGCGCGGCCGAGCAACAGGCATTGGTGGCGCGGGAGGTCGATCAGAACCTGGTGACCATCCGCGACCTCTCGACTCAAACCGCCGCCGGCGCCACTCAGACCTCGGCCGCGAGCCAGGAACTGTCGCGACTGGCCGTCGACCTCAACGGTCTGGTCACGCGTTTTGTGATCTGATCGGAAAGTTGCATGCTCCAATAGCGGTTGCCTTCGTCAGGGCGCTCGGCAACACTCTCGTCCCGATCAAGGAAGGAGACGCGCCGTGAGCCCTGTCGATATTTTCCGTATGTTGTCGCTGGCGGCCATCTGGGGCGCGAGTTTTCTGTTCATGCGCATTATTGCGCCGGTGATTGGCACGATCCCTACCGGCTTCTTTCGCGTGTCGATTGCGGCCGTTGGCCTGCTGGTGATCCTCGGACTGATGCGCGTGCGCTGGGATTTCAAAGGCAAACTGAAAACCGTGATGCTGCTGGGCGTCATCAACTCGGGGATTCCGGCGACGCTGTATTCGGTCGCGGCCCAGGTGTTGCCGGCCGGTTATTCGGCGATTTTCAACGCCACCACGCCGCTGATGGGCGTGCTGATTGGCGGGTTGTTCTTCAGTGAAAAACTCACCGCGGCCAAACTGGGCGGGGTGTTCCTCGGCCTGTTCGGTGTTGGCGTACTGACCCGCGCCGGTCCCGTGGCATTTGACATGCAACTGTTGATGGGCGCCCTCGCCTGCTTGCTGGCGACCACTTGCTATGGCTTCGCCGGTTTCCTCGCGCGGCGCTGGCTCGATCAGGCCGGTGGCCTGGACAGTCGTCTGTCGGCGCTGGGCAGCATGCTCGGCGCGACGTTGTTCCTGTTGCCGTTGTTCGGGTATAGCGTGATCACTTCACCGCCGGTCAGTTGGGGCGGCTGGAATGTCTGGCTGTCGCTGCTGGGCCTGGGTCTGGGCTGCACGGCGTTTGCCTACATCATTTACTTCCGCCTGCTCAGTTCGATCGGCCCGGTGAAATCGATGACGGTGACCTTCATGATTCCGCCGTTCGGCGTGTTGTGGGGGGCGTTGCTGCTGGATGAGCCGTTGTCGATGGCGCACATTTATGGCGGGGTGTTGATTGCTGCGGCGTTGTGGCTGGTGTTGAAGCCTGCTGTGGTGAAACCTTCGCAGGTGACAGCCCGCTAGACTTCTGGCGCTGCTGAAATGGTGATCGCGAGCAGGCTCACTCCTACAATTGGAATGCGTTCCCCTGTAGGAGTGAGCCTGCTCGCGATCGGCGGCCTAAAAGCCGCCACCTGACGATCTGTTAGCGGGTTTTACGGAACACAAACGCCAGACCGACAATGATCAACAGCATCCCCAGCACACTCAACGCCGCCAGGCGATTGCCGAAAATCACATAGTCCATCACTGCCGTCACCGCCGGCACCAGGTAAAACAGACTGGTGACGTTCACCAGGTTGCCCCGCGCGATCAGCCGATACAGCAACAACGTCGCCAGCACCGAGACCACCAGCCCCATCCACAACACTGGCACGATAAAGCCTGTGCTGTGTTCAAAGTGGAACGGCTGGAACGGCACGAAGATCCCACACAACAACAGCCCGGCCAGATACTGCACCGGCAGCGTACCGAGAGGATTGTCGGTGATGCGCTTCTGCATGATCGAACCCAGCGTCATGCTCGCCAGCGCCAACAGACCAAACAGCATCCCCGCCCAGGACATCCCGGCCAGACCGATGCCTTGGTAAACCACCATGATCAGGCCCGCCAGCCCCAGCGCCAGTCCGAACATCCGGCTCGCCGAGCGCTGCCGCTCCATCAAGACCACGGTGAGAATCGGCTGCACGCCCATGATGGTCGCCATCACACCGGGGGTGACTTTGGTGTTGAGCGCCAGCAGATAGAAAATCTGATACGCCCCCAACAACACCACACCCGTGGCGATCGCAAACAGCATCGGCTTTGCGCCCTTGGGCAACTTCAGCTTGAGCAGCGGCGCCAACAGCAGAAGCCCACACAGGGCAATCACAAAGCGAATCAGCAGAAAGGCAAACGGTGAAGCGTGGGCCAGACCCCACTTGGAGAAGATCGCCCCGCTGCTCCACAGCAGGACGAACAAGCTCGTGGACGCGGCCGCGAGCGCGGATTTTTTCGATAGGACAAACATGAATACCACCTGTAGTCAGGCAAGAAGCCAACTCAGCCGAAGCTGAAATTCAGTAGGTTTTTCTGGCGGGCGCAGGGCTCAGCAAAAACTGCCGATCAGCCCGAAACGCCAACGCCCGGCGGTGATACGACTGCGCACACCGGCGTGCTACTGACAGGTGGGGGGTAATGACTGATCTGCTGGGGCTGCTGATTCCCGCACGGCACGACGCCAGCGTTGACCGCTGAATCGACTACCGCGTTGATGAGGGATGCAGGCATTGGCGCAGATCTTTTTTGAAGGGGTGGAGCGTGAGCGATGCGGCTCACGAGCACCGACTATAACCAGCGTGGGACATGGATTGCAATGATTTGGACAAAGGGCCAGCAGGGACAGTTGGCTGCAAGGTGAATAGGCTGGATCGCAATTGCGACACCCCACCATGGAGGACAAGGAATGCACGGGATCACATGCCAAGGGAACGGACGTATTTGCGCTACCAAGTGTATAAATCACAGGCTAGGAAACAGGCTGGGGTTACTTTCGCAAAGCTGCACAAAGACTTGTTGCAGCAAGGGATAGTGGATGTTGATCACTCCAGAGTTCGTTTCGAAGCAATCGATGCTCAAGCGCTGACTGCCTATGAAGAATGGTTCGATCCTCATTTCTCTTGGCAAGATGTAGTCAGGTGGAAGGCCAAAGAACCACTTAGCTTCGATTTGGCAATCTGGTTTGATCAGGAGTTATGCGGACTTTGCTTTGCAAACCCTAATCAGAGCCGGTTGCGAGTGAAAATTGTGCGTCTGGAAGGAAAGCCCGATAACGATCACCCTCTCAAAAGCCGAGTTGCGACATTTGCCTTGACTGCCGTGACTCCCTTCGCGCGAATCATCGGCAGTACCCAAATTGAAATTCAGGAACCTCTCCCTGGAGTGATTTCCCTGTACCGGCAACTGGGTTTTGAATTCGATTCGGAGGGTAGGCTTGTGAAGCTGATTTGGTAAGACTAGTATCGAGCAACTGCTCATTTAATGATCAACGCCGGAGGCACCATGAAGGCTGCCGTTGAAAAAAAGGCGCCAGGCGCCAGATCGATAAAAGCTGATAGAAAACGCTCTTCTGGAAAGTTGTCTGAACGGGAGTTGCACCGAATCAGAGAAGCATTGGTGAATCCAGCCGCGGAAGAGCCAGGAGGCGTCCTCGCTGGCGCCTCGTTCACCTTCTCTTCATAAAAAAACCGCTCACAAGGAGCGGTTTTTTATTACAACATCCAGCCTCAGCCAAACAGCCAATACCCCAACAACGTCAACACCACCACCGCCAGCACCGGCCGCATCACGCGGTAAGCCTTCGGATGACGGCGTTTCCACTGTTTGACCACGCCACTGAACTTGTCGCTGAAGTTCTTGCTCCAGGCATAGGCTTGGTTGATCCCGCCAACGCGTTCATCGTCGAGGTTCTGCGGTGCGGTGGCACGCCCGAGCCAGGCGCTGATCGCGCGGTTGATGCGGGTCATGAGGCGATTGCTCAGCGGACGCTCGACGTCGCAGAACAGAATCACACGGGTTTGGTCGGTTTCGTTCTTGACCCAGTGCACGTAGGTCTCGTCGAACATCACGTCTTCACCGTCGCGCCAGGCGTAAACCTGACCGTCGACGAAGATCCGGCAATCGTCGGAGTTCGGCGTCGACAGGCCGAGGTGATAGCGCAGCGAGCCGGCAAACGGGTCACGATGCGGGTTCAGGTGACTGCCACCCGGCAGCAACGCAAACATCGCCCCTTTGACGTTGGGAATCGCGCTGACCAGCGCCACGGTTTTCGGGCACAGGGTTTCGGCGGAAGGCAGCGGTTTGTCGTACCACTTGAGGTAGAAACGCTTCCAGCCCTTTTTGAAAAACGAGCCAAAACCGGCGTCGTTGTTCTTTTCCGCCGCGCGAATGTAGCCTTCATCGAACAGATGCATGGCTTCGTCGCGAATGGTTTCCCAGTTATCGCGCAGTACGTCCAGTTCCGGGAATTTGCTGCGATCCAGGTATGGCTTGGACGGCACGCCGGAGAACAGGTACATCAACGCGTTGTACGGAGCGAACAGCGCCGAGTGGTTGACGAACTGGCGCAAAACCGGCAAACGCGCCTTGCCGCGCAAATGCACATAGAGGATGCTGCCCACGAACAGCAGCAGCACCAATACCTTGGCGGCTAACGAAAAGGTCATCAACGACTCCTTGAATAAAGACAACGCTGCGCAATGCCTTTTACCCGGCATGGCAGCCGGCCATGATAAACACTACCGGCGCCGGGCAAAACCCGCCTTACACAAGATTCAGTGTTAAGAATTGCGCAACAAAGCATTTATTAGCATAACCATCCTGAACCCCGGCTGACCTGAATCAACTGGACTACTGCTGAGTCTCCTGTTCAGTGAACAGATCGCTGAACAACATGCTCGACAGATAACGCTCGCCGGAGTCCGGCAGAATCACCACGATGGTCTTGCCCTGCATCTCTGGCGTCTCGGCCAGACGCACCGCCACGGCCATCGCTGCACCGCAGGAGATGCCGCACAAAATCCCTTCTTCCTGCATCAGACGCAGCGCCATCGCCTTGGACTCTTCGTCGGTAACCTGCTCGACCCGGTCAACCATCGACAGATCAAGGTTCTTCGGTACAAAACCGGCCCCGATGCCCTGAATCTTGTGCGGGCTCGGCTTGATCTCTTCGCCGGCCAGCGCCTGGGTGATCACCGGCGAAGACATGGGTTCCACCGCCACCGACAAAATCGGCTTGCCTTGCGTGTTCTTGATATACCGCGACACGCCGGTGATGGTTCCGCCAGTGCCGACGCCTGCCACGAGTACATCAACAGCACCGTCGGTGTCGTTCCAGATCTCCGGACCGGTGGTCTTTTCATGGATGGCCGGGTTGGCCGGGTTATCGAACTGTGCCGGCATGAAATATTTGTCGGCATCGCTGGCGACGATTTCGCCCGCTTTCTCGATCGCGCCCTTCATGCCTTTGGCAGGCTCGGTAAGCACTAGTTCGGCGCCCAGTGCCTTGAGGACTTTGCGGCGCTCGATGCTCATCGAGGCCGGCATGGTCAGCATCAATTTGTAACCACGCGCGGCAGCCACAAAGGCCAGACCGATGCCCGTGTTACCCGAGGTCGGCTCGACAATGGTCATGCCCGGCTTGAGTTTGCCGCTGCTTTCGGCGTCCCAGATCATGTTGGCGCCGATCCGGCACTTGACCGAATAACCGGGGTTGCGCCCCTCGATCTTGGCCAGGATGGTCACACCGCGCGGCGCGATACGGTTGATCTGCACCAGCGGCGTATTACCGATGGAATGGGCGTTGTCAGCAAAAATACGGCTCATGGCTGGGTCCTTATGCAGCATTGAATTCAGCCTTCCAAGGTATGCCTGTTGCCTGGCGCAGTCCAGTCGGGTCGAACGTCTGCGCGGCGTAACAGTCAATCGCTTACATCGTCAGGGAATTGCCGTCATGAAGCGTCGCTACAGTTGGCCACTAGGGATTTTTGCCGTCGTCGTTGTGCTGCTGATCGCGCTGCACATCGCCCTGCCTTACATGGTGCGCGACTACCTGAACGGCAAGCTGGCGGACATGGGTGACTATCGGGGCCAGATCACTGATGTCGATCTGGCCCTATGGCGCGGCGCCTACAAGATTAACGGCCTGAAAATCGTCAAAGTCGACGGCAAGGTGCCGGTACCGTTCGTCAATGCGCCGCTGATCGATCTGGCAGTCAGTTGGCATTCGCTGTGGTACGACCATGCTGTTGTAGCGCAGGTCAAATTCGTCAAACCTGAAGTCAACTTCGTCGATGGCGGTGCCAACAAGCAGAACTCTCAAACCGGTCAAGGTACCGACTGGCGCGCGCAACTGGGCAAATTGCTGCCGATCACCCTCGACGAAGTGCAAATTCATGAGGGCAAGATCAGTTTCCGCAATTTCAACTCGAAACCGCCGGTCAACATGAACGCCACGAACGTCGAGGCCAGCATCTACAACCTGACTAACGTCGTCGATAAACAGGGCAAGCGCGATGCCCGTTTCGAGGGTAAAGCTCTGCTGCTCGGCCACGCACCGCTGGAAACCACCGCCACGTTTGACCCGCTGAGCAATTTCGAAGACTTCGAATTCCGCCTGCGCGCCAAAGACATCGAACTCAAAAGCATGAACGACTTCGCCTCGGCTTACGGCAAGTTCGACTTCAACGCCGGCCACGGTGATGTGGTGATCGAGGCCCAAGCCAAAAAAGCCCAGGTCAACGGCTACATCAAACCGCTGCTGCGCGATGTCGAAGTGTTCAACTGGCAGCAGGACGTGGAAAACAAGAACAAGAGCATTTTCCGCTCGGTCTGGGAAGCACTGGTGGGCGGCACGGAAACCGTGCTGAAGAACCAGGCGAAAAACCAGTTCGCCACCAAGGTCGAACTCAGCGGTAACGTGCATCAGCAAAACATCAGCGCATTCGAAGCGTTTTTGCAGATTTTGCGTAATGGTTTCGTTCAGGCATTCAATGCCCGGTATGAGCGGCCGAAGCCGGACGCGGGTTAGAGTTCATCTCTGGAAAAGCATCCAGATATAGAGTATCGGCGCCAATCTGAATATCCGGGGCCTGCCATTCAACGGTCCAACCTTTATCGCCCAAGATGGCAGTCGCAAAGACTTGGGGATCAAGCAAGGGCTGCAACTGCTTACACGTTTGAATATCTCGACTCAAATCGAGTGTCAGCGCTCGACCATCAACAAAGTCCAGTGCAAGCCGGCAATCAGAGAGTGCAGTAACAGCCGCCAAGCGTGGTCGTTTCATGGATAGCATCAATTCAGCGCCTCCGGGCACATGGGGACTGCTTCGCAGCCCAGCGGGAGCAAGCTCCCTCGCCACAGATTCAGTGGACATCCTGAAGGCTATCGTCAAATCAACGAGGCCTGAATACTGGCCATCGGCCGAGACTGAGTCAACATGTGACGCCCCATTCAGAGACTGAATAAGCCGTCTGCGTTCACAGTCGACCGGGCTGCGCGTTATAGTCGGGCATCCGATTATTTCGCCCCCGCCCTGCCCGTCAGGTCGGCGTTACCGTTCGAGGATTAGCAGATGAAGTTCGAAGGCACCCAGGCCTACGTCGCCACCGATGACCTGAAGCTGGCGGTCAACGCCGCCATCACCCTGGAGCGGCCGCTGCTGGTCAAGGGCGAGCCAGGCACCGGCAAGACCATGCTCGCCGAGCAACTGGCCGAATCGTTCGGCGCCAAGTTGATCACCTGGCACATCAAGTCCACCACCAAGGCTCATCAGGGCCTCTACGAGTACGATGCGGTCAGCCGTCTGCGCGACTCGCAACTGGGCAATGAAAAAGTCCACGACGTGCGCAACTACTTGAAGAAAGGCAAGCTCTGGGAGGCGTTCGAGTCCGAAGAGCGGGTCATTCTGCTGATCGATGAGATCGACAAGGCCGACATCGAGTTCCCCAACGACTTGCTGCAAGAACTCGACAAGATGGAGTTCTACGTTTACGAGATCGACGAGACCATCAAGGCCAAGAAGCGCCCGATCATCATCATTACCTCCAACAACGAGAAAGAGCTCCCGGACGCCTTCCTGCGCCGCTGCTTTTTCCACTACATCGCCTTCCCCGACCGTACCACCCTGCAAAAAATCGTCGACGTGCACTACCCGGACATCAAGAAGGATCTGGTCAGCGAAGCGCTGGACGTGTTCTTCGACGTGCGCAAAGTGCCGGGCCTGAAGAAGAAGCCGTCGACCTCGGAACTGGTTGACTGGCTGAAGCTGCTGATGGCCGACAACATCGGCGAAGCGGTGCTGCGCGAACGCGATCCGACCAAGGCGATCCCGCCACTGGCCGGTGCCTTGGTGAAGAACGAACAGGACGTGCAATTGCTTGAGCGCCTGGCGTTCATGAGCCGTCGTGGCACCCGCTAAGAGGCTGATGCCATGTTGCTCAACCTGTTCAATGAAATGCGTGCGGCCAAGGTGCCGGTGTCGGTGCGCGAGTTGCTCGACCTGATCAACGCGCTGAAGCAGCGCGTGACCTTCGCCGACATGGACGAGTTTTATTACTTGTCGCGGGCGATTCTGGTGAAGGACGAACGCCATTTCGACAAGTTCGACCGCGCGTTCGGCGCCTATTTCAATGGCCTCGAAAAGCTCGACGATCATTTGCAGGCGCTGATTCCCGAAGAGTGGCTGCGCAAGGAGTTCGAGCGTTCGCTGAGCGATGAGGAGCGCGCGCAGATCCAGTCCCTCGGCGGTCTGGACAAGCTGATCGAAGAGTTCAAGAAGCGCCTGGAAGAACAGAAGGAACGTCACGCCGGCGGCAACAAATGGATCGGCACCGGCGGCACTAGCCCGTTCGGCTCCGGTGGTTTCAACCCGGAAGGCATTCGGGTCGGCGATGCTGGCAAGCGCCAGGGCAAAGCCGTGAAAGTCTGGGATCAGCGTGAGTACAAAAACCTCGATGATTCGGTGGAACTGGGTACCCGCAACATCAAGGTTGCCCTGCGCCGCTTGCGTAAATTCGCGCGTCAGGGCGCAGCGGAAGAACTGGACATCGACGGCACCATCGACCACACCGCTCGTGATGCCGGTCTGCTGAACATTCAGATGCGCCCCGAACGACGTAATACCGTGAAGCTCTTGCTACTGTTCGACATCGGCGGTTCGATGGACGCCCACGTGAAGATCTGCGAAGAGCTGTTCTCGGCCTGCAAGACCGAGTTCAAGCATCTGGAGTACTTCTACTTCCACAACTTCGTTTACGAATCGGTGTGGAAGAACAACATGCGCCGCACCTCCGAGCGCACCTCGACCCAGGATCTGCTGCACAAGTACGGCGCCGACTACAAAGTGATCTTCATCGGTGATGCCGCCATGGCGCCTTATGAAATCACCCAGGCTGGCGGCAGCGTCGAGCACTGGAACGAAGAGCCGGGTTATGTGTGGATGCAGCGTTTCATGGAAAAGTACAAGAAGCTTATCTGGATCAATCCGTATCCGAAGGACACCTGGGGCTATACCTCGTCGACCAACATCGTGCGGGATCTGATCGAGGATCAGATGTATCCGTTGACGTTGCGCGGGCTTGAGGAAGGGATGCGGTTTCTGTCCAAATGACGACCAGATCGTTCCAACGCTCTGCGTGGGAACGCATCCATTGACGCTCTGCGTCACAGGGACGCGGAGCGTCCCGGGCGGCATTCCCACGCGGAGCGTGGGAACGATCAAAAGCGCTGCAGATATTTGATCTGCTCACGGTGCGCGACGTCCTGCACCACCGGCCTTAACCGCACCTGCGCTCCCGGCAGACACTGCGCCAGCCGCGCCAACGCTACCGGCGTCAACGCCCCCAAACGTGGATACCCGCCAATCGTCTGCCGATCATTGAGCAACACAATCGGCTGCCCGTCCGGCGGCACCTGCACCGCTCCGAGCGGAATGCCCTCGGAAATCATCGGCTGCCCCTGATACTGCAACGTCTTGCCGAGCAAACGAATGCCCATGCGATCAGCGCGACTGTCCAGTGTCCAGGCACTGTTGAACACATCAAACAGGCTCTGCCCGCTGAACTGGCCGATCTGCGCGCCGAGCACCAGATCCAGCGGCGCATTCGATTTCAAATCCGGCCGTGAATCCACAGGCACTTCGCGAACACACAGCGATTCACCGCGATAACTCAGTGCCGCCCCCTTGGCCAGCGGCAAGCCCAGGCCATCCAGACCGCCGAACTCTTCGCGCACCACTGTCGCGCTGCTGCCCAAGACCTTGGGGGCCTCAAAGCCGCCGGGCGCCGCCAGATAAGCCCGGGCACCGAGCAGCGGTTGCGTGAACAGCAACTTCTGTCCTTTACCCAACTTGAAACTGCGCCACGGCGCCAGCGGCTGCCCGTCAATCTGTGCGCCAAGATCTGCGCCGGCCAGCGCCAGCAAGCAATCGTCTTCAGCGATGACGGCAAACCCGCCAAGCGTGATTTCGATCACCGGTACATCCAGTCGATTGCCCAGCAACCAGTTGGCCCAGCTCATCGAACACCAATCCGCCGCACCGCCCTGGGTCACCCCCAGATGCCGCACGCCGAAGCGTCCTGCGTCCTGCAACAGGCACAGCGGTGTACTCGCTTCAATCGTCAGCCGGCTCATGCCTGCACCTCCAGTGGCGTGTCGTCGCCGCCCAGATTGACGAATTCAGCGCGACTTACCGCTTCGAATCGCACTGTGTCGCCGGGTTGCATCAGGCTGTAGCCATCACGGTTGCGGTCGAACAATTTCGCTGGCGTGCGACCGATCAGGTTCCAGCCGCCGGGAGAAACCACCGGGTAGGCCGCCGTCTGCCGTTCGGCAATCCCGACGCTGCCGGCAGCGACTTTCTTGCGTGGCGTGTTCAGACGCGGCGCGGCCAGAATCTCTTCGACCAGGCCCATAAAGGCGAAGCCCGGTGCAAAACCGAGAGCGAACACTTGATATTCGCGACCGCTGTGCCGACGGATCACCTCTTCTACTGCCAGCCCACTGCGCTCAGCCAGCAAGCGCAGTTCTGGCCCGACGCTGAGGTCGTACCAGACCGGCAACGCGTGACATTGGCCGCCGCTTCGCGCATGGGGCGACAAATCAACCAGCGCCTCAGCAAGCAATTCCCGCGCCTGATTCGGATTCAAAACCGTCAGGTCGTAATGCACCATCAACGTCGTATACGACGGCACCAGATCAATCAGCTGTGCGCCGAACACCGAACGCAAACGCTCACTGGCGGCCAGCATCCACGGCATGTTGGCTTCGGCGATTTCATCGAACAGACGCAGCATCAGGCAATCCAGCGCCACCACTTCAATCCTTGGATTCATGAGGCACTCTGCTGACTCAGGGCCTCGCGAATGCGCTGCACGGCGGCCACCGAACTGGCGTTATCACCGTGCACGCAGAGGGTATTGGCGTGCAGGCGCAAGGCGCTGCCATCGCTGGCGGTGAGGTTGCCGCCACGGGCGATGGTCAGGGCTTGTTCGATGATTACCTCGGGGTCGTGATGCACCGCGCCCGGCAGTTGTCGTGAAACCAGTGTGCCGGCGCTGTCGTAGGCGCGGTCGGCGAAGGCTTCGAACCAGAGTGTCACGCCGTACTCATCGCCGATCTGCTGCGCAGCGGAGTTATCGCGGGTGGCCATCAGCATCAGCGGCAGGCTGCGGTCATAAGCAGCCACCGCCTGGATCACCGCACGCAATTGCGCCGGGTTGGCCATCATGTCGTTGTACATCGCGCCGTGGGGTTTGACGTAACTGACGCGTCCGCCCTGGGCTTTGCAGATGCCGTCGAGGGCGCCAATCTGATAATGCAGAATGTCTTGCAGCTCTTGCGCCGAATACGCCATGGAGCGACGGCCGAAACCGACCAGATCCTGATAGGCCGGGTGCGCACCGATCTGCACGCCGTGGCTCAACGCCAGGCTGACGGTCTTGCGCATGATGCTCGGGTCGCCGGCATGGAAACCGCAGGCTACGTTGGCGCAATCGATGAAGGGCATGACCTCGGCATCCAGACCCATGGTCCAGCTGCCGAAGCTCTCGCCAATGTCACAATTCAATAGCAGGCGGCTCACGGTGAACACTCCTGTAGGTGCTTGTCTTTCTATCCGTAGGACAAATGCCCGTTGGGCATTGCCCTCGCAGGTTATCAGTTACTGCGCATCGAGTTGTTTGCCACGGGTTTCCGGCAGGCTCAACGCCGCGATAATGACTACGCCGTAGGACACCGCCGCAAACGCGCCAATGCCTACGCTCAACGGTACTTTCTGGCTGAGCAAACCGATCAACAGCGGAAACAATGCCGCCAGTGCACGGCCGATGTTGTAGCAAAAGCCCTGCCCCGAACCGCGAATTCGTGTGGGAAACAATTCAGTCAGAAACGCGCCCATGCCGCTGAAAATCCCCGAGGCGAAGAAACCCAACGGAAAGCCCAGCCACAACATCACGCCGTTGCTGACCGGCAACTGCGTATAGAGCAGAACGATGGTGAACGAGCCGACCGCGAACAGGATGAAGTTCTTTTTCCGTCCCAGCAGGTCGGTCAGATAGGCGCTGATCACATAACCGACGTAAGACCCGACAATCACCATCGCCAGATACCCGCCTGTGCCGAGTACGCTCAAGCCTCGCTCGTTTTTCAGGAAGGTCGGCAACCAGGAGGTAATTGCGTAGTAACCACCCAGAGCCCCGGTAGTCAGCAGCGAAGCGCGGAACGTGGTGAAGAGCATGCCGGGGGCGAAGATCTCGTAGAACTTCGATTGATTCTCCGGCGTTTGTTGGGCCTTGGCCTCGCGATAAATCTCCGGATCCTTGACCAGACGGCGGACGAAAATCACGAAAATGGCTGGCACGATGCCGAGGATGAACAGCGCGCGCCAGGCGTCTTCCGGTGGCAGCACCGAGAACAGCAGCGCATACAGAATCGCCGTCAGCCCCCAGCCCAGCGCCCAACCGGATTGCACCATGCCCACCGCTTTACCGCGGTCCTTGGCGCGGATCACCTCGCCGATCAGCACCGCGCCAGCAGTCCATTCACCGCCGAAACCGAAGCCCATCAAGGTGCGGGCGATCAACAGTTGTTCGTAGTTTTGCGCGAAGCCGCAGAGGAAGGTGAAGAAGGCGAACCACAGCACGGTCAGTTGCAGGGTGCGCACACGACCGATGCGGTCAGAGAGAATCCCGGCGACCCAACCGCCAATCGCTGAAGCAATCAGCGTGCTGGTATGAATCAGCCCCGCTTCGCCGGTGGTGATGCCCCACATCGCAATCAGTGTCGGTACGACGAAGCTGAGCATCTGCGTGTCCATACCGTCCAGACCGTAGCCGATCTTGCAGCTCCAGAACGTGCGACGCTCTTGCTGATTGATGTTGCGATACCAGTCGAACGGCCCCGGACGCGCCGGTGCCGTGGATGTTTCTAGGGTGTCGGGAGCACGCATGGCTTATCTCCGCAGGTTTTTTATTGGTCTTGTTCGTAGCCCCGACGACGCCTATCGTGGGGACCGGATGCGTCGATTTTTCGTCGCGCGGCCCTGCTGCGTCCAACGAATAAAAACCCGCCTTAGCCATAAGAAAAATTTGTCACCCGAGCCTTGCCCATGAACCTGAAGTTTCTCGAGACCTTTGTCTGGGTCGCCCGCCTGAAGAGTTTTCGCCTGACCGCCGACAAGCTGTTCACCACCCAGGCGTCGATTTCCAGCCGCATCGCGGTGTTGGAAGGTGAACTGGGGGTGAAGCTGTTTTTGCGCGATTCACGCGGTGTCAGCCTGACGCCTGAAGGTCTGAAAGTGCTGGAGTATGCCGAGCAGATGCTCGACACGATGTCTGCACTCAAGCAATCGATCGAAACCCGCTCAAGCAAGGTCGGCCGTGTACGTATCGGCGTGATGGACACGGTGATTCACACCTGGCTCAGCCCGTTGGTGGCGCAGATGACTGACCTGTATCCACGGGTGGAAATAGAATTGGTGGCGGATACCTCGCTGAACCTCTGCGATCAACTGCAAAAAGGCTTCCTCGACATCGTTCTGCAAACCGATCTGATCCGCCATGAAAGCGTGCGCAGTCTGGAGCTGGCCAGCCATCCGCTGGGCTGGATTGTCGCCAGTAATTCGATCTACAACCGCGACTATGCCGACCTCACCGAACTGGCGCAGGAGCGCATCATCACCTACTCGAAAAACTCCCGGCCGCATCAGGACCTTTTGGCGTTGATGCAGGCGAACGGCGTGATCGCACCACGCTTGAATTGCGTGAATTCAGTGTCGGCGATTACCCGGTTATTGCGCGATGGTTTTGGTATTGGTGTGCTGCCGCCGGTGCTGGTGGCGGAGGAATTGGCGCGGGGGGAATTGACGTTATTGGCCATTGATCAACGGCCGCCGGATTTGCAGGTGGTGGTGTCGTGGCGGGTGGGGGTTGAGTGGGTCGAGGAGATTGTGACGTTGTGTCAGCAGGTGCTGACCGGATATGCGCATAAGGTCGGTGAAAACTACATCACCCTGACCCAGTGATCGTTCCTACGCTCCGCGTGGGAATGCCTCAATGGACGCTCCGCGTCCGGTCTGGGACGCGGAGCGTCCCGGGCTACATTCCCACGCGGAGCGTGGGAATGATCATCCTGTTACAACCCGCGCACGTCGCGGTCTTCGATCGGCCGGCTCTGGCGCAAACGTCGGCCACCGAGCACGACCCAGTCGATCAGTCGGAACAGGCATTCAATGCCGAACGACAGCAGCAACGCGCCGCTCATGCCCCAAATCATCGCTTCCGGGGTCAGCAAAATCTGGTAGCTGTAACCGTTCCAGGTTTCCTTGCGAATGTCCGGATCCGCCGCCAGCACCACTTGCAGGAAGCGGATGTACCACGGGCCTTGCATCGCCTGGAACTGCTTGTCCAACGCCACCTGACGCGTGAGCAAGGTGTTCAGACTGTCGGCATCGCTGCGGAATATCGGGTCTTCACTAGCGCGATAATGCGCGACCAGCGCCTGCATATCGCCCTTGAAGAACTGCTCGGCAGTCCCTTGAAAACCGCGCAGACCGGTCTGCGCCTCGATCAGATGCGCCTCGACGCGTTTCGCGTAATCATTGATGAAACCCGGCACCTGGACACCGATCAACAGGCCCGCCGCAAACAACACCAGCCGTACATAACTGAGCAACATCGGGGTAGATCCTTATTCGGTCTTGCCCTGGCTAACGCATTCGCCGCGTCGCCACAGGCTCCATTGGCCCGGTTCGTAGCGGGTCCAGGTTTCATTTTCGGTCAAAGGTTCGGTGGCGATCACCGTGACCACATCGTTGGGCGTGGTTTCCGCCTGGAAATCGACGATCACGTCGACATCCTTCAACCGCGCCGGGCCGAACGGGGCGCGTCGGGTGATCTGTGCGAGTTTGGTCGAGCAATAGCAGAACAGCCAGTCGCCATCGCTGAGCAGGCAGTTGAACACGCCTTTGCTGCGGTATTCGGCGCACGCGGCGACCAGATCCGGCAGCAGCGCTTCTATATCGACCGGCTCCGGAAAAGCTGCACGCACGCGGTTGAGCAAATCGCAGAACGCCGCCTCGCTGTCGGTATCGCCGACCGGGCGGTAGAAGCTTTTGATCGGGGTGAAATCGGCGAGCTGGCCGTTATGCGCGAAACACCAGTTGCGCCCCCACAGCTCGCGGACGAACGGATGGGTGTTGGACAGGCAGACCTTGCCGACGTTGGCCTGGCGGATGTGGCCGATGACCACTTCGCTCTTGATCGGATAGCGCTGCACCAGATTGGCGACTTCCGACTCGCAACTCGCCGCAGGGTCCTGAAACAGGCGCAAGCCACGGCCTTCATAGAAGGCAATGCCCCAGCCATCGCGGTGCGGGCCGGTGCGGCCGCCGCGCTGCATCAGGCCGGTGAAGCTGAACACGATATCGGTCGGCACGTTGGCACTCATGCCCAGTAATTCACACATGTGCGGACTCTCGGGTTACAGGCGCGGCTCGACCCGCATGCGCTGCGGATTATTCGGCAGAGGTGGACGGCCATAACGGTCATCGCCGGCACCGCCGAACGGTTGATCATCGTCACGGTCATCGGCGCGAGCCGCGGCTTTGGCGGCTTCTGCCTGTTCACGGCGCGCACGCGAAGCACGTTCGATCGGGAAGCGGATCAGCACAAAGATCAGGTAGATGCCGAACGCGATCATGCTGTACATGAACAGATCGGAGATCGCCCGCCAGGCGTTGTTGCCGACCTTGAAGGCCAGGTCCAGCGCAGTGATGGCGATGGACGGCGCAACCTTGGCTTTCACCGGATCAATGATGGTCGGGCTGAACAGCAACACCGCCATCAACACACGCAGCGGTTCGCGCAACCAGCGCCACATCCAGGTGGTCAGGCGCATCCATACCAACAGGCAGCCCACAGCGGCAAAGGCGTAGAGGCCCCAGGCGATCAGATAGTCGTTCTCGGTCATGGTGTCCATGGCAAGGCAGGCAAAGAGGCGCTTATAGTAACGACTTTTCGCCCGTGCGGCTTGTCCCAATAGACATGCGACCTGTAGGAGTGAGCCTGCTCGCGATGACGGACAGCCTGACAACATTGATGTTGAATGTGCCGGCCTTATCGCGAGCAGGCTCACTCCTACAGGGTCTGCGGCGGTTTCAAGCGCTGCGAAAACCCCTATTCCTACATTGTCCGAGAGCCTTCCATGCCCCAATCCGCCAACGTCATCAGTGCCCCGATCGCCCACAAGGCTGCCGGTGCCGACCCGTATGCCTGGTTGCAGGAGCGCGACACCGACGCGGTGCTCGATTACCTCAAGGCCGAAAACGCCTACCAGGAAGCGCAAACCGCCGATCAGGCTGAACTTCGTGAAACCCTTTTCGAAGAGATCAAGGGCCGGATTCTGGAAACCGACCTGTCCCTGCCTTCGCCGTGGGGCCCGTACCTGTATTACACGCGTACTACCGCCGGTGACGAATACGCCCGGCATTACCGCTGCCCGCGTCCGGCAGACGACAGCCTGAGCCTCGACGAAAGCCGCGAACAATTGCTGCTCGACCCGAATGTGCTGGCCAATGGCGGGTTCTTCTCGCTGGGCGCGTTCAGCATCAGCCCCGATCACCAGCGTCTGGCCTACAGCGTCGACGCCTCGGGCGATGAGATTTACACGCTGTTCGTCAAGGAACTGGCCAACGATAAAGTCAGCGAACTGGAATTCGAAGACTGCGACGGCAGCATGACCTGGGCCAACGACAGCCTGACGCTGTTTTTCGGCGTACTCGACGATACCCATCGCCCGCACAAACTGTTCCGTTATCGCCTCGATGGCACGGCTGCCGAAGAGGTGTTCCATGAGGCGGACGGGCGTTTCTTCCTGCACTGCTACCGTTCCAGTTCCGAGCAGCAATTGCTGCTGTCGCTGGGCAGCAAAACCACCAGCGAAGTCTGGGCGCTCGACGCCAATCAGCCGCACCTGCCGTTCACCTGCCTGGCCCCGCGAGTCGAAGATCATGAATACGATGTCGATCACGGCCTGCTCGATGGTGTGTGGACGTGGTTTATCCGCACCAACCGTGACGGCATCAACTACGCCCTGTATCAGGCCCCGGACACCGGCACCGCGCCGACCGAAGCCGACTGGCAGAACCTGATCCCCCACAGCGACGCAGTGATGCTCGACGGTGTCAGCCTCAACACCGAGGCCATGACCCTGAGCCTGCGCGAGGGTGGCCTGCCGATCATCGAAGTTCACCCACACGGTCTGGCGCCGTATCGCGTGCAATTGCCGGACGCGGCCTACAGCCTGTATGTGCAAAACAGCCTGGAGTTTGAAAGCGACCGCATTCGTCTGCGCTACGAGGCGTTGAACCGTCCGGCACAGGTGCGCCAGTTGATCTTGGCGAGCGGCGAACAAACCGTTTTGAAAGAAACCCCGGTGCTCGGCCCGTTCGACGCCGACGCTTACGTCAGCCAGCGCCTGTGGGCGACCGCGCCGGACGGTACGCAGGTGCCGATCAGTCTGGTGATGAAGCGCGAAATGGTCGGCAAAGCGGTGCCGCTGTATCTCTACGGTTACGGCGCTTACGGTTCGAGCCTTGATCCGTGGTTCTCTCACGCGCGCCTGAGCCTTCTGGATCGCGGTATGGCCTTCGCCATCGCCCATGTACGCGGCGGCGGTGAACTGGGCGAGGCGTGGTATCGCGCCGGCAAACAGGAACACAAGCACAACACTTTCAGCGATTTCATTGCCTGCGCCGAATTCCTGATCCTCAACGGCATTACCACCGCAGACAAACTGGCAATCAGCGGTGGCAGCGCCGGTGGTTTGTTGATCGGTGCTGTGCTCAACCAGCGTCCGGACCTGTTCGCCGTGGCGATTGCCGAAGTGCCGTTCGTTGACGTGCTCAACACCATGCTCGACCCGGAGCTGCCGCTGACCGTCACTGAATATGACGAGTGGGGCAATCCTGAAGAGCCGGAGGTTTATGAGCGGATCAAGGCTTACGCGCCGTACGAAAACGTCAGCGCACAGAATTATCCTGCGACGCTGGTGATTGCCGGCTACAACGACAGCCGCGTGCAGTACTGGGAAGCGGCCAAGTGGGTGGCGAAACTGCGCGCAACCAAGACCGACAACAACGTGCTGCTGCTCAAGACTGAACTGGGCGCCGGGCATGGCGGGATGAGCGGGCGTTATCAGGGATTACGTGACGTAGCGCTCGAATACGCATTTGTTTTCAAGGTTTTGGGCCTGGCCTGAGGAACTCCGTCGGTCACTTGGGTCTTAATTGCAGACCCAAGAGGCCGATACCCCACAGATTCCCTGTAGGAGCTGCCGAAGGCTGCGATCTTTTGAGTTTGATTTTCTCAAAGGCAAGATCAACAGATCGCAGCCTTCGGCAGCTCCTACATGGGGACCGTGTGAAGCCTGAAACAGTGAAAACAAAAAGACCGTGACGACATGTCAGAACCGACCTTACTGAACAACGAAATCCGCGACTGGCTGATGGACTGCGGCCTGTTCGATCAATTGCAGCTGGCCGACTTTGCGGCCGCTTCCGGCTACTTCAGCATCAGCACCGTGGCTGAGGGCGAGGCGATCTTCCGCGAGGGCGATGCTGGCAGTTTCATGTGCATCCTTCATACCGGCCAGGTGGCCGTGCAGAAAACCGGGCCCGATGGCCAAGTGATCACCATGGCCACCCTGCGCAGCGGTCGGGCGTTCGGCGAAATGGCCGTGCTCGACGGTGAACGCCGTTCGGCCACCTGCGTCGCCGCGACGAACTGCCAGCTATTGAACCTCGGCAAGGATTCGCTGGAAAAAATGCTCAACGACGCGCCGAAGATCGCCGCGAAGATCATCCGCGCCCTCGCCGTCTCCCTGTCGAAACGCCTGCGCATGGCCGACGGTCAACTGGCGGCGCAACAGGTTTAACCGCCGGGAGATTTTGCCTTGGTGCCGCTCGGCTCAATGCCCGGCACCGGTTGATCCTTGCTCGGCGGGCTGGGCATTTCGATCGGCACCAGCGGCGGGCTGCCACTGCCGGCACCCGACTTGGGAATGTTGATCGGGGTGATCTGCGGATACGGCGTCGGTGTCGCGGTGCCGGGCGCGCCGGGTTGCGGCGCCGGGCTGAGCGGAATGGTCTGTTGCGCCTGCACTGCAGTAATCGAGAGCGCGGCCAGGGCAATGACCGTTAGAATGGTGCGCTTCATCAAGGGCTCCGTTTGGCCTCTAGTCTGTGCTCAGGCTACTCTCAACGGGCCTGCTTGCCTTCCCCCTTGTAGAGATTTCCATGAAACGTTTCGTTCTGCTCGACACCACCCCGATCCCTGAAAGCGGCGGTGCCCTGTGCCTGTTCGAGTATGGCGAAGATTTCGTCATCAAGATCCAGGGCGGCGACGGCGGGCAATTGATGAACACGCGCATGCACGGTTCCGAAGATGCTCTGGCGGAAATTCCGTGCCGCAAGGTCGCTGGCCGGCCGGGTTCGCGGGTGCTGATCGGCGGTCTGGGCATGGGCTTTACCCTCGCCTCGGCGCTCAAGCATCTGGGCAAAACCGCTGAAGTGGTGGTCGCAGAACTGGTGCCGGGCGTGATCGAGTGGAACCGTGGCCCGCTCGGCGAGAAGTCCGGTCGACCGCTGCTCGATCCACGCACCGTCATCCGTCAGGAAGACGTGGCCAAGGTGCTGCAGAGCGAACCAAACGGTTTCGACGCGATCATGCTCGACGTCGACAACGGTCCCGAAGGCCTGACCCAGAAGGCCAACAGTTGGCTGTACTCCGCCGCAGGTCTGAATGCCTGCGCCAAGGCCCTGCGCCCGAAAGGCGTGCTCGCTGTGTGGTCGGCCAGCGCTGATCGGCTGTTTTCCGACAAATTGAAGAAGGCCGGATTCAAGGCCGAAGAGGTCCAGGTCTTCGCCCACGGCAACAAGGGCACGCGCCACACGATCTGGATTGCCGAGAAGCTCAAGGGCTGAGCTAAACTCTGCGCATAACCGTCATTAGTCTTTTACAAAGGTGAACCCATGAGTTCGTCCACCCCAACCAACACGTCGAAGCTGGATCGCATCCTCGCCGACAACCAGCGCGACAAGGAAATGGGCTACCGCGACAAAGCCCTGAAGATGTACCCGCACGTCTGTGGCCGCTGCACCCGTGAGTTTTCCGGCAAGCGCCTGAGCGAACTGACCGTGCACCACCGCGACCACAACCACGACAACAACCCGCAGGACGGCTCGAACTGGGAATTGTTGTGCCTGTATTGTCACGACAACGAACACTCGCGCTATACCGACCAGCAGTATTTCAGCGAAGGCTCGCTGAGCACGCCGAAGATCGCCAAGGCGACGCACAACCCGTTTGCCGCACTGGCCGGGTTGATGAAAAAAGAAGACTAAGCCAGCCATGATCGTTCCCACGCTCCGCGTGGGAATGCCTCTTCGGACGCTCTGCGTTCGGCGGTTTAAGGGGACGCGGAGCGTCCCGGGCTGCATTCCCACGCAGAGCGTGGGAACGAGCAGTCTGACCACAACCGCCCAATCCCCGTATAATCGCGCTCTTTTTCCCAAAGGCACCCCGCTCGTGGCAGACAAACGGTACAGCTGCATTGGTTTGTATAACCCCAAATCACCGGAGAACGTCGGTTCGGTGATGCGCGCCGCAGGCTGCTATGGCGTGGCGTCGGTGTTCTACACCGGCAAGCGTTATGAACGCGCCGCCGACTTCGTCACCGACACCAAACGCGTGCACTACGACATCCCGCTGATCGGTATCGACGATCTGAAAAAGATCCTTCCGCTCAACTGCGTGCCCGTCGCCGTGGAACTGGTCGAAGGCGCCCGCCCGCTGCCGGAATACACTCATCCGGATCGTGCCCTGTACATCTTCGGCCCCGAAGACGGCTCGTTGGATAAAGAGATCCGCGACTGGTGCGAAGACGTCGTGTACATCCCGACAACCGGCTGCATGAACCTCGCCGCCACGGTCAACGTCGTGCTCTATGACCGCATGGCCAAGGGCTTGAACACTCGCTCCGGGCCAAAATTCCGCTAAAGCGTCGCACATCCGATGGAACGAGCTGACCGCTCTGGCAGTCAGCTTGTTTATCGATTACTCATTGCCTGGAGAAAGATCATGACCGAGCTCAAACGTGTCGAACGCATCGAATCCACCCCGTTCCAGAGCCGTTCCGAGCAGAACGTCGAAGGCTGGGAGCGCATCGGCTCGCTCGCCGGTGGCGTGATCATGGTCGGCAAAGGCCTGCGCCGTGGCGGTGTGTTCGGGTTGATTCAGGTGGCGATCGGCGGCGTGGCTATGGCGCGCGGGATTACCGGGCACAGCTCGGTGAAGAGTCTGTTTGAAAAGAGTCGTCAGGACATGAACAACGTGCGGGCCAAGATCGAACGGGCCGGGGAAGAGTTGAGCAAGCTGAAAGCCAATGCCGAAGCGGCGACCAGCACTGCCACCGTGACCGGCAATGATTCGGTTAAATCGCCGAAAGCCGGGGTTTGATCCGAGATTTGCGTTGGGGTTGAGGGCCCCATCGCGAGCAGGCTCACTCCTACATTTGGAATGCGTTCCCTTGTAGGAGTGAGCCTGCTCGCGATAGCGGTGTCACTGAAGCAATACGGTATCAAGGACTTTGGAGGACTCACCGAGCACGCTCTCGGCCAGTTGCACAAATTCCTTGGTGCTCACCGTGCCCAGATGCATCGCCCCGCGCAACACGTCATCCAGCGAGCGCTTGTTGCGCGTCTTCAAGCGAATCTCGCGATCGAGTTCCTGCAACACAATCACTGCTTTCGCTACCTGCGCCGGGCTGATCTGTTCGCCGCGTAACGTCGTGACTTTCTGGCTGTCCTTGGCCAGTTTCACCTGCAAACTCTGATAACGCTCATCGCTCATGCCACCCGCACGGCGCACCAGTTCAATGGCGTAATACTCGGCAAAACCTTCGCTGATCCAGTCACTGCGCTGCTCGTCATTGATCCGCCCGAACACCTGCGCCAGCTCACGCACCAGCGCGCTGCTACCGCTTTCGCTGACCAGCGGCAACCGTGTGTTCACGTAGATGGATTCATGCGCGCCAAGGCTGCCGCGCCACATCGGATCGTTCGCGCCGACAATCAACAGTTTGGCCGGATGGCGTGGATAAACCGCCTGCACCTGCGGCCAGACGAACGTCAGCAAGGTCAGCACGTCCATGCGCCGCATGCCCTGCCCTTGCGGCGAGGCCACGGTGACTTCGGTTTCGCCCAAACGTGTGCGGCGGCTGCCGAGATGACCGGCGAGCATCCAGCCGGTCGGACGGTCGAACAGGCGCGCGGGATTGTCGATGCGGAATTTGTTTTTGCCGATGCGCGGCCACGCGGTTTCGACGCTTTTCCAGCCTTCAGGCAATTCGAATTGCAGACGCGCGACCAGTTCGGTGCCGTCCTGTTGATCGAGTTTGGCTGGCGGTACCAGTTCGTCGCCACGCATCAAGGCCCAGCTCGGGGTCATGCGCGTGTCGAAGCTGCCGTTCTTGCGGCCGTGGCTGATGCGTACGCGGTAAGTCAGGCTGGCCTTGTCACTGGTCGGGCGCCAGATGCCACGGGCATTTTTGCCCGGGTTCAGCAGCCATTGGCCGTCAGCCTTGAAGTCGCTGTAATGGCTGCCGTCGCCGAGGTCGAAATCAAGACTGCGCACCGCTTCGCCCTTGGCCAGGGTCAGGCGCACCTCGGCCTGATCACTTTGCGGCAACAGGCGCACGTGATAATCCAGATCGACTTTCTTCGCGGCCCAGACCGGCGCACTCAACGCCAGCAGCGCAACCATCAACGCCCGCTGCAATCCGACAGCCATACACACTCCTTGGTAAAGCTTAAGTCCGCAGGTGTTTAACCTGCGCGGAAAATCAGGTGATCTTCCCAGTCATCTTCCGGCACGCTGCCTTCAGCGAGCATGCGCCCGGATTGGGAGATCCGTTCGTGGTGCACCGCGTCGCGATCGCCACACACCAGGTGGTGCCACAACGGCAAATCCTTGCCCTCGCTGACCAGTCGATAACCGCAGGTCGGCGGCAGCCATTTGAATTCTTCAGCCTGGCCCGGGGTGAGCTGGATGCAGTCCGGGACAAACTTGATGCGATTCGGGTAATCACTGCACTGGCAGGTTTTCAGGTCCAGCAGTTTGCAGGCGATGCGCGTGTAATAAACGCTGTTGTCCTCTTCGTCCTCGAGTTTTTGCAGGCAGCACAGACCACAGCCGTCGCACAGCGATTCCCATTCCTGGTGATCCAGTTGATCGAGGGTTTTGCGTATCCAGAACGGTTCGACTTCGGCGGCCATGGCTCAAGCATCAACATCAGGTGGTGAAAAGGCCGCCAGTCTAGTGCCCAAGGCCCGGCGGGCCAAGCGCTGGCGACTGTCGGTAAATCGCGCTTGTCAGCCTGATCACCGCCACGTAGGGTTTTGCCTCGAATTCATGACTCAAACGTAGCAAGGAATCTCTCGATGAGTGCCACCCCTCGCGTTGCCGATTACGCCATTCACCCACAATTCACCGACCGCTGGTCGCCGCGCGCCTTCACCGGCGAAGCGATCCCGGAAGAAACCCTGCTGAGCTTTTTCGAAGCGGCCCGCTGGGCGCCGTCGGCGTACAACTCGCAGCCGTGGCGTTTCCTCTATGCGCGTCGCGATACGCCGAACTGGGAGCGTTATCTGGGTCTGCTGAACGAGTTCAACCGTAGCTGGGCGCAGCATGCGTCGGCGCTGGTGATCGTGATTTCGAAAACCACCTTCACTGCACCCGGAGCGACGGAAGAAACTCCAGCGTTGTGGCACACCTTCGACACGGGTTCAGCTTGGGGTCACCTGGCGTTGCAAGCGAGCCTCAGCGGCTGGCACACCCACGGCATGGCCGGTTTCGATCAGGAACTGACGCGCAAGGAACTGAATATTCCTGAAGGTTACGCACTGCACGCGGCGGTGGCGGTCGGCAAACTGGGTGACAAGGCAAGCTTGGCTGACTACCTGCAAGCACGCGAAGAGCCGAGCCCGCGTCGCCCGCTGAACGAACTGGCGGCGGAAGGCGACTTCACCCTCTAAGCCACACCGAAATGATCGTTCCCCCGCTCTGCGTGGGAATGCCTCAAGGGACGCTCCGCGTTCCAATGGGACGCGGAGCGTCCCCGGCTGCATTCCCACGCGGAGCGTGGGAATGATCTGCGTAGGAATCAGTAACCGCGGTTGAAATCCACTTCCCCGCGCAATGCCTCGCTCGCCTGATACGCCTTCAGGTTCTCGACAAACAGCTGCACCATCAACGCCGGAGACGTCGGTGCCGAACTGTGCCCGGTCAGCAGCAAACCCCACGCCGTCCAGAACGGATGGCGCTGCGGCAGTGGCTCCTGACGGCAAACGTCGATCACCGCCCCCGCCAGGTGCCCTTCCTTCAACGCCTCCACCAAATCCGCGTCAACCACCGCGACACCGCGCCCGGCGTTGATAAACAACCCAGTCGGCTTGAATTGCTTGAACAGCGCCGCGTCGTAAATATCGTGGGTGTGCTCGGTGTTCGGCAGCAGGTTGACCACGTAATCCACCTCGCCCACCAGACGTGGCAGGTCGGCCATCGAACCGACCTCGACAAACGGCGCCTGCTCGCGAGCCGTACTGGCGATGCCGTACAACTCAATGCCGAATGGCAGCAGAAACTGCGCCACGCTCTGACCGATGTCGCCGGTACCGACGATCAGCACTTTGCGCCCAACCAGGCTCTGGCCGCTGCGGTTGTCCCACTTGCGTTCGACCTGGCTGACCAGTCGCGCCAGCACTTCGCGCTCGTGACCGAGGATGTACGTCAGCACGTATTCAGCCATCACCTGACCGAAAATCCCCACCGCGCGGGTCAAACGGTAATCGCGGCGCAAACCGTCCGCGAGCAGTGGCGTAATGCCGGCCCAGGTCGATTGCAGCCATTGGGGCTGGTGGCCCTGGCGCAACAGGGTCGCGAGCAGGTCCGGCTGGCCCAGCCATACCGGGCAATCGGCGGCCTGACGCGCCAGTTCGGCGGAGTCGCCGCTGGTCAGTACTTCAAGCTCGGGCGCTGCCTGACGCAGCAGCCGGGCGTATATCGCGTGGTCGTGTTCAGCAATCAGAACGCGCATCTTCAAACCTTTCGCAAACCGTGCAGACGGCCGCCGGATTTCGGCAGGCCATCGCGGTAAAAACAGTTCCAGGGTTAACCGAGGCCCAGAACAGGGCCTCGCAGATCAGACCGGGTCGTTGCGTCGCAGCAACTCTTCGGGCAAGTGCTCAATGTACTCGTCTTCGGCCGGCGGCATTTGCAGGTGATAGCCCTGCTTGTCGAGATTCTCCAGCACCACAACGATGTCTTCGCTGGCCAGTTTGCGCTCGGGCGACAGCACCAGATCAAACGAATGCTTCGCTTTGCCGAAGGCCAGCATCAGCGCTTCCGGTACACGCTCGAGCGCATCACTTTTGAGCACATAAAGGTACATGCCGCTGCGCTTGGAGCTTTGGTAGATGGAACAAATACGTTTCAAGGCTGTTCTCCGGCGGTGGCCAGGCTGTCGAGCAGCTTCTGACCCATGAGTTCGCGGCGCCAGCCACGCAACGACTCAGGCAATTGGTAAGGACCCTCGGGATAGCCGCTTTTGACCAGGGCTTCGAGGGTTTTCTTGCGCAGCATCAGTTCCGGGGCGATCCCCAGACGCTCGGCCTCAGCCTGGCCCAGTGCGCGCAGTTGTTTGATCAACGCAGCAGCTTCGATCGGCAATGGCTCCGCCACGGCAGGCGGCCATTGATCAGGCCCCACACTGCCAGAGCGCTTGATCAGATCAAGCAAAAACTGACCGTCCTGACGCACGGTACGCGGGTGCATGTCTTCGATCTTGCCCAGCGCCGCGAGGTTGTCCGGTTGCGTGCGAGCCAACGGCCACAGCGAATGCTCGCGGACGATGCGGTTGCGCGGCAGATCGCGGGCGCGGGCCTCTTTTTCACGCCAAGCGCACAACTCACGCAATACCGCCAGTTGCGCCCGCGAGAGTTTCCACGCCAGTTTGGCCTCGCGATAGACCTCGTAAGGGTCGGTTTCGCGGCGCAGGTTGGCGACCAGTTCAGCACCGTCCTCCAGCACCCAGGCAAATTTGTCGTCAGACAGTTTCGGCCGCAGTTGTACGAAAACTTCCGCCAGATGCACCGCATCTTCGGCGGCGTAGCTGATTTGCGTGTCGGACAACGGGCGCTGCAACCAGTCGGAACGGGTTTCGCCCTTCGGCAGCTCGATGCCGAGCACTTCCTGCACCAGCCGCGAATAGCCCATCGAGAAACCGAGGTTCAGGTAAGCGGCGGCCAGTTGCGTGTCGAACATCGGTGCCGGCAGGCTGCCGGTCAGGCGCAACAGGACTTCGAGGTCTTCGCTGCAGGCGTGCAGGACTTTCAGCACCGCCGGGTTTTCCAGCAACGCAGCCAGCGGTTGCCAGGCGTTGATGGTCAGCGGATCGATCAGGTAGGCGCGTTTGCCGTCGCCGACCTGCAACAGACCGGCAATCGGGTAGAAGGTGTCGACCCGCATGAATTCGGTGTCGAGGGCAACGAACGGCAGCTGCTGCCACTCGGCGCAAAACTGCGCGAGGCTTTCGTTGTCGCGAATCCAGTGAATATCGATGGCCACACGGCTCTCCCTTGAAGAATGGCGCGCAGTATATATCGCCACTGGCGATTTACGCGCCTGCGAAGGGCAAGAGCTGTAACGAAATGTCCTGCCCAATGGCAAGAATAGTCTGACAGAGGAAGCCGAAAGGCCTGTTATGTGTAAGAGCCGCCGAAGGCTGCGATCTCTTGATCTTCAAAAATAGATCAAGAGATCCCAGCCCTCGGCAGCTCCTATAAGGAACGGGGTTCAGTCCTTGGCCAGAACGCCGTCGATCACCGCACCACGGCACCCGGCAAACATGTCCAGACCCGGCTGATAGACCGTGCTCTTGACCTCCAGCAGACCCAGCATCGAGTGGAACAGGTTGTCCTGGCTCAGCGGTTTGTCGCGGCTCATCTGCAGGCAATGGGTGTTGACCGAATAAGCCTTCTGATAGTTATCGGAGAACCACGCCAGCATCGCGACATGCTTTTGTTGCTCAGGCGCCAACATGTAAGGCGTACCGTGCAGGAACAGGTTGTATTCACCCAGCGACTCACCATGGTCCGACAGATACAACATGGCGGTATCGACTTTGTCCTGATTGCTGCGCAATACATCGATCAGGCTCGACAACACATGGTCGGTATACACCAGTGTGTTGTCGTAACCGTTGACGATACTTTCGCGGCTGCAATTGTTCAGCGCGTTACTTTCACACACCGGGGTGAAGTGCTCGTATTCCTTCGGATAACGTTTGAAGTATTCCGGGCCGTGGCTGCCCATCTGGTGCAGGACTAAAACAGTGTCCTTGTCCAAGTGGTCGATAAAACCTTGCAGGCCTTGCAGAAGGATTTCATCGCGACACTCACTGCTGGCGCACAGCACTGGGTCTTTCAGGTTACTGACATCTTGCACGGTGACCCGGTCGCAGGTGCCTTTGCAGCCGGACTGGTTGTCGCGCCAGATCACATCGATACCGGCGCGCTTGAGTACGTCGAGCAGACCTTCCTCATTCTTGGCCCTGCTGGCGTCGTAATCCTTGCGGCCCATGTTGGAGAACATGCACGGCACCGATACGGCCGTTTCAGTCCCGCAGGAATGCACATCCGTGAAGGCGATCAGCCCGGCCTCCTTATCGAGTTGCGGCGTGGTATCGCGGTTATAACCAAGGATGCCGAAGTTCTCCGCACGGGCGCTCTCTCCCACCACCAGTACGGTCAGGGATTTGCGCGGCTGGCGTTTCAGATCGGGATTGCGCTGAGCGTCTTCGCCGATCTTGACGAACGGTTGCTGCGCCGAGACCACTTGCTCGCGCAGGTAACCGGCTGAAGCACCGATGTAGTTGCTGGGCACCAGCATCAGGCGAATTTCGTGGTGATTGCGAAACAGTGAAGACAGGCCCTGATAATTGGCCAGTGCCACACCACCAATCACCGCTGCCGAGGCAACACCGACAATAACTTTGCTGAACAACTCACGGTGCCAGCGACGATAATTAACCGGCAACTTCCACAACAACCAGGATGGCAAGACACCGAGTAACAGGATATAAGCAACCAACTTCAAGGAGAGCAGATCACGCACTTCCGTTGCATTGGTTTCGGCAAAGTTGCGAAACATGCCGGCATCGATCATGACGCCATACTGACTCATGAAGTAAGCCACGCCGGCGCTGACCAGAAATATCAGCGTCAACAGCGGTTTGAGCAGCGGGCGAAAGGCCAGGAAGGTCAGCACAATGTTGAATGCCGCGAGGATCATTACCCCGAACGCCACGCGCATGGCGATGCCCTTGCCATCAGCCGCAGTGATCTCGAAGAGATGCTGCCAGAGGACAAAATTGAAACCGATCAAAAGAAAGGCGCTGGCGATCAACGTCACCCATTCCGGGCGCACGGCTTTTAACTTCAACATAAAAAGGGGCAATTCCTGAAAAGAAGAGCCTCGGCCAATGACAAAAAAGCCAATTGTGAAATTTTCATTAACTAAGGCATGACAAACTTTAAGCAGGCAACCATCAATTTTTTGTGAAAAAGACGCCAACGATTAGTTGGCGTTGGGTCATACGTTGAAACTCGCGAAGTATTTGAGAATGGTTCAGGTTTGATTCAGAAAAAACAGCACGGCTGTTTATTGTGGGAGCGAGCCTGCTCGCGAAGAGGTCGGCACATCCAATATTTTCGGTGGCAGACAATCCGCTTTCGCGAGCAGGCTCGCACACACAGGGGATGGCGGGGTTATCGATTTTTTAAATACTGCTGTGGGTTTTCTGGTTTGCCCGGAGCAGACAGCTGCGCGCCTAATCACCTGCCCTGTCCAAAGGTCTGATGATGGAAAATGTCCGCGCCACCGCCCGTCCCGCTGTCTGGCTGATGCTCGCCATTATCCTCGTTGCCCTCAATCTGCGTCCGTCGATGGCCGCCGTCGGCCCCTTGTTGTCGGCCATTCGCGGCGATATCCCGCTGAGCTTCACGGTCGCGTCACTGCTGACGATGTTGCCGGTGATGGCGATGGGCTTGGCGATGTTTTTCGGTCTCGGCATCAGTCAGCGGCTGGGCGAACGACGCACGGTGCTGTTGTCGCTGCTGGTGATTGCCCTGGCAACGTTGTCGCGGCTGTTTATCGACACAGCCGTTCAGTTGATCTTCAGCGCCGTGCTGGCGGGCATCGGTATTGCGCTGATTCAAGCGTTGATGCCGGCGCTGATCAAATCGCGCTTCGCCGACAACGTCGCGCTGTGCATGGGCTTGTACGTCACGTCGATCATGGGCGGCGCAGCCATTGCGGCCTCGTTTGCACCACTGGTGATGGTGCAAACCGGAAGCTGGCGCAGCGGTTTGGCCATCTGGGCGATCCTGGCATTACTGGCGTTTCTGTTCTGGTGGTCGCAACGCGGCCAGCTGACCTCCACGGCGCCGGCGGCAGCGAGGAAAGATTCATTCTTCACCCATTCCCGCGCCTGGTTACTGGCCATCTTCTTTGGTCTGGGAACCGCGTCCTACACCTGCGTGCTGGCCTGGCTCGCGCCGTACTACGTGGAAAAAGGCTGGAGCGAACAAAACGCCGGGCTGCTGTTAGGTTTTCTGACGGCCATGGAGGTGATTTCCGGCCTGGTGGTTCCCGCTATCGCCAATCGCAGCCGGGATCGCCGCGTGATTCTGATGGCGCTACTGATGCTGATCATCGCCGGATTTTGCGGCCTGATCCTCAGCCCACAACAGTTCAGCCTGCTGTGGCCCTGCCTGCTGGGCTTGGGCATTGGCGGTTTGTTTCCGATGAGCCTGATCGTCTCTCTCGACCACCTCGACAACCCGCAACGCGCCGGTGGACTGACCGCCTTCGTGCAGGGCATCGGTTACTTGATCGCTGGCCTTTCGCCGCTGCTGGCCGGATTGATCCGCGACAGGCTCGGGAGTTTCGAATGGGCCTGGTGGTCGCTGACCGCTGTGATGGGAGTGATGCTGTTGATGGTGTGGCGCTTCGATCCCAGGCATTACGCCCGACACTTTCCGCGGTCAAGCTAAAGGCTTCTGGCCATCTTTCAGTGGTTTGATTCGTGACGTCGTATTACTAAAACTTTCTGTCCCACAACTGACCGTGAAACGTCCTACAGGGCTTTGTCCTGGCACCATCGTTCCGTTAGGATCGTTCGCACACGTTTGCGCGGATTCAGCGCAAGGAGCACAGCGAGACAGAACGGATGCTGAACAGCAACTTGCTACGAAAGCTCGACATGCAGGATCTCATGGTGTTTATCGCTGTTTATGAGCAGAGCAGCGTCACCGATGTGTCAGAAACCCTGTTCGTCAGCCAATCCACCGTCAGTTACTGTTTGAAAAAACTGCGCACCAGTTTCGAAGACGAACTGTTCATCAATACCCGTACCGGCATGCGCCCGACCTACAAGGCCTGCACGATGTATGGCCATGTGCAGAAGATCCTCGAAAGCATCAACCTGTGCCACGCCGGTGCCCCCACGTTCGACCCGACCCGGCAAGCCGTCACTTTCAACATCTGCGCCCCGGAATATTTCGAGCAACTGATTCTGCCGCGTCTGTTGAAACGTTTCGATTTCGACGATTTGCCGGTGATGGTCAACATGCACAAGTTCGAGACCGACGTCCCGGCGGATGAACTGCGCGACGGCAGCCTCGATCTGGTGATCAGTTTCGGCCCCAACTTCCATCGCCATCACGCTGACCTGAAATCGCGGATGCTGCTGGAAGATGATCTGGTCTGCGTCTTCGACAAACGCGCCACGCCACTGGAGCCGCGCCTGAGCCTGCAGGCCTTTACCGAACGCAGGCATGTGTTCCCGACACCGTGGACGTCGACCACCAACATGGTCGATGGCTGGCTGGCACGGCAAGCGCAGAAGCGCCAGATCGTCGCGCGCTCGAACAGCTACAGCGCGGCATTGAAAATGATCACCGGGACCGACTTCATCCTCACCCTGCCCCGCCGCATCCAGCGTTTGCTGACCAACGAAGCGGTGTTCAATCACTGTGAGGCGCCGAACGGCTTGCCCGGCTTCACCCTCGACATGCAATGGAGCCAGAGCGTTGATCAGGACAGCGCCAACCTGTGGTTGCGCGAGCAGGTGGTCAAGGTGTGCAGTGAACTCGAAGCGGCCTGATGCCTACGCGCCGATGGCAGTTTTGCTGTAGGACTCGCGATCCATATCGACCAGTTCGACACACAACTGCACTTCGACGCCGACCGGCCATTCGCACAGCTCCTGCAACACCAGCAACAGACTTTCTGACAACTGCTTCTTGATCTGCGGCGAACGCCCGCTGAGCAGCGCCAGCTTCACATAGACGAAGGCGCGCTCGGCCATGGCGGTGCCAACCTTGAATGTTTCGACTTTAATCGCACGACTTTTGATATCGAACTCCGCCGCGAACTGACCGGAGCCCATCAGGGTGTTGTTGAGGCGGATCAACGCGACGTCGGCGTTCAACTGCGGCAGGTTGGCGGTGTATTCCATGTGCAGGTGTGGCATTGCAGATCCCCGGTGAGTTGGCAGAAAGCTCGTACATATAGCACATGCAGCTCATCACTAATCCCTGTAGGAGCTGTCGAGTGAAACGAGGCTGCGATCTTTTGATCGTGAGATTTGAAGATCAAAAGATCGCAGCGTGCCGCAGCTCCTACACGGTGTTGTGGCTCAGGATGGGGTCAGTGGCCGCTCACTCATGAATTGCTCCAGCCGCGAACGCAACCAGCGCTCGGCCGGATCACTGTCCACATGGCTGAGCCAGACCATCGACAGATCCAGCGTCGGCGTCTTGAACGGAAAGGGTTCCTTGAACAGCAGCCCCGAAGCAGCCATGGCCGCGGCGGTGTAATCCGGCAGGCTGGCAATCAGGTCGGTGCCGGCCAGCAGCGCCGGCAACGCACTGTATTGCGGCACCGACAGCACCACCTGCCGAGTGCGGCCAAGTTCCGCGAGCCATTCATCGGCAAAGCCACTGACGTTGGCCGTGTGTGAAACCAGTACGTGCGGACGCGCGCAATATTCATCCAGCGTCAGCGGTGTATCGCTGGCGTCGGCGCGCAGAATGCTCGGCTGGATATGCCGCAGCAGTTTACGTTTGGCATTGGCCGGCAAGCCACGGGTCTGGCTGATGCCGACCGTGATGTCGCCCGCCGCGAGCAGATCGGGGATGCGCCAGTAATCGACGTGCTGCACCACAAACACCACGTTCGGCGCTTCCTGACGCAACGCACGCAACAACGGTGGCAGCAAGCCGAATTCGACGTCATCGGACAGGCCGATGCGAAAAGTCATGGTGCTGACGGCCGGGTCGAAATCGCGGGTCAGGCTCAGCGCAACCGACAGTGAATCCAGTGCGGGTTTGAGATGGCGGAAAATATCTTCGGCGCGGGCGGTCGGCTCCATGCGGTGGCCGACGCGGATGAACAGCGGATCGTTGAGCATCGTGCGCAGGCGGTTGAGCGCCGAGCTGATGGTCGGCTGGCCGAGAAACAGTTTCTCGGCCGCGCGGGTCACGTTGCGTTCGAGCATCAAGGTCTCGAACACCACCATCAGGTTGATGTCGGCCTTGCGAAGTTCATTGCGGTTCATCCATTGCCCCCTGCCCCCGGAATACCGGCAGTGTAGAAAGGCCGGGGCCCCGGCGTCCATCGCCACGGTGCGTCAGTTCACCGTCAAGCGCTTCAAGCCCAGCCCCATGACCCGTGAATCGTCATTGATGCCCAATTGTTCAGGGCTGATGGCGTCGGGCAATTGCAGCTCGATTGTCAGGCGATCATCGTCCGCCAGGCGCTGTCGGATCACAGGACTGATCGGGATCTCCAGATGATTATCCTGATGTTGCACCAGCCGCGTGCTCAACACCTGCTCGCCATTCACACTGACAATCACTCGCTGCGCCGGGTGTTGCGGCAAAACGAATGCCATGACCTCCAGTGCAATCGAGCGCGCCTCGGGTGACACCCGCAAGTCGATCTGCGCCTGCTGACCCGCCGACCATGTTCCCCAGTTTTCCGGGGTCGACCAGCCGCTGGCCAACTGCCGAGCGGAGTAGTTGAAGATCAGCGCCTGACCGGGACGCATCAATGCCAGCAGTGACATGCGCCGTCCTTCATCCGGCACGCTCAGGCACTGCGAACAACGCTTCCAGCCCGGCGCCAGCACCACCAGACCATCCACTCTCGTCAACAGATCCGTGTCACTGTTGACGCTTTTGGCAGCATCGGCCAGCACCGTCTCGTCGAGGATGTACAAGGAGTCAGCATCGTATTGCCCTGATTCAAGCATGCGCTGCGATTTTTGCCGGGCCTGCTCCAAAGCTTTGGAACTCATGCGCCCCAGATAAACGGCGTCGGTTTTCAGGCCATGGGTCGCGGCGAAATCGGCAATCACTTGCCAGCGCTCGGACTGATTCTGCGGCATCAGACTGCGGATATTCGGGTAATGCGCCGCCGCACTCGCCCAGAACGGATCACGCATCGGCGTTGCCCATTCTGCGGACGGCGTCATCATCTTGCCGTTGCGCAAGCCCATCCAGCCGTTGCGCGTATCGACGATCTGTATGGTCAACGCCAGCGCCAGCAGCGCGACGACGATGCGTGGCCGGTAACCGCGCACCAGCAGGAACATCACCGTCAGAATGAGCGCATACAACACTGGCCAGAACATTCGCCCCGAGGCGCGAAAAATATTCGCCAGTTTGATGGCGATTTTCGGTAGCGGGTAGCTAAAGGTGTGCGCGCCGACACCAATCTGGTTCGATAGCGCAAACAACGATAAACCGATCAACGCCAGCATTAGCCAAGGGCGAATGCGAAGCTCATTCTTCAGCGGCTGGCGATTTCTCAGAAAGGCAATCAGCGCCAGCGGCAGCAGCAACAGCACGCCCAGCCCCGGATAGTTGAAGCCTTCGTAATCGCCACTGGCTTTTGGCAAGTCCGGCAAAATGAACGACCAGCCTGCCGGATCCAATGGCGACAGCAGATTCATCCGGTACAAGCCGAAACCGCCGGATTGCGCGCCATCGGCAATAGCGAAGTAACCGGCCTGCCAGCAACACACACTCACCACGGCAAACAGCAACACGCCTTCGACCAGCCCCTGACGCCGCGTCATTTGTTGGCTGAAGGTCTTGCCGAGCAGATCGGCCACCCAGATCAGCGCCACCATCGCCAGCAGGTACGCATGCACCATCGCCGTCACCGCCAGCAGCGCGCCCCAGGCCAGACGACGGCGATACAGATTCGGCAACAACGCCAGGTACAGCGCTGCCAGAATCAAAAAATGTCCGGACAGGGAAAGGTGCCCACCCATGCGCAGGAACATCGGCGGCGAAACCACCAGCAAACCCGTGCCCAGCAGGCGAATCAGCGGGTTGCCCGTCATCAACCCCAGCAGTTTCCAGCCGAACCAGGCTTGCAGAACGAAACACGCCAGCAGCCACAGGCCGAAGTACTGGAACGTCGCCGGTAGCCAGGCATTGAATGGCTTGAACAGCAGCGCCAGCAGCGGATTGGAGTCGGAAAAAATGATCGAATTGCCCAATTCCAGACCATAGGACGGGTTAAGGCCCAGCGGAAAGGTCCAGGGTGAATGGCGGAAATATGCCCAGCCCAGATAATGCGTTGCCGGGTCGCCCTGCTCCAGCCAGGCAATGTTTTGCGGATCCAGCGCTTGCGGCCCGATCACACAGAAAAACGCCAGCACGCCGAGCAACAACGGCAAAAGACCCAGCGCCGGATGGTTTCGTGAAGCCTTCATCGATATGTCCAGAAATTGTGCAAGACAAAGGTGAACGCTGGAATCGTCAACGCCACCGCAACGATGCCCAGCAGATAGTGCAGCCCGGCAATCTGTGCGGCCCAGGCAACGAACATCGCGAGGAAAAAGCCGCCCACGGACACCAGTAGAAAACGCAGCAGCGTTCGTCCCTGCAAACGGGCAGAAAAACTCCAGGTGGTGTTGATCACATAGGACACCACGGTCGCCACGGCAAACGCCACGCCGTTGGCCAGCGGCGGTTGCGCAGCGATGAAGTTAATGAAGAGCACCGCCACCAGCGCGTGCAGGGCGGTGACGAACAGCCCGGTCACGGCAAAGCGCACACCACGCTGGATCAATGCTTTTTTTTCCGCCGAGGTCACGGTTTGCACGCCAGCACGAACACACTCAATCCGGCCAGGCGGTTGATGCCCATCAACGGCAGTTCGAGGCTGCACAGGGTCTTCAGGACGCCGTTCACCAGTGGGTGATGGCGTTTAAGCTGCGAGCGCGGTGGTTGGGTTTGCGCGCCTTGCGGCAACAAGCGCAGTGCCGCCGCAATCGGAAATACCGCGCCGAAATAATAGGCACCGCGCTGTACCGTCAAACCCGCGTCACGTGCCAGTGTTTCGAACTGCGCCAGAGTGTAGCGGCGCTTGTGTTCAAGAAAATCGTCGTGACCGCTCCACAAGAACTGAAACGCCGGAACTGTCATCAGGAATCGACTGCCCGATGGCACCTTATCGACATACATCTTGAGCAAGCCAAGGTCGTCGTCGACATGCTCCAGCACGTCCATCAACAGCACCAGATCGGCATCGAGGGTGTCGATTGCGCGACGGTAATGCACCGGTTTGCCGACGGTGGTCGCGCTGGAATCGGCGGGATAGCTGATATCCACGCACCACGCTTCGCGCGCATCGGTATGCGTCAGCAAATGGTGGGAGAAAAAACCCGAACCGGCGCCGACATCGAGGATTCGGCTGATCGGCGCATCACCCAGTAAACGCTTGGTTGCCGCGGCTTTGGAACAGTAATACCAATGCTCGTTGATGCTGTCGCCGAGGATGTCGGTTTCCTTGAGATCCATGTATCAGTCCTTGGGGTCGTAGACGCGACGCACCAGAAAAACCGGCCGGCGTTTGGATTCGATATACGTGCGGCCCAGGTACTCGCCGAGTACGCCGATGCCGATCAACTGCAGCCCACCGAGGAAGGTCACGGCCACCATCAGCGAGGCATAACCGGGCATGTCGACGCCGTGGATCAACGTGCGCACAACAATGAACATGGCGAAGGCAAAAGACACCAGCGATACCAAAGCGCCGACATACGTCCAGACGCGCAATGGCTCGGTGCTGAAACTGGTGATGCCTTCCAGTGCGAAATTCCACAACCGCCAGCCATTGAACTTGCTCTGCCCCGCCACGCGCTCCGGGCGTTCGTAATCGACGTGAGTGGTACGAAAGCCGACCCAGGCGAAAAGCCCTTTCATGAAGCGTCGGGATTCGGGCAACGTCAGCAAGGCATCGACCACGCAGCGATCCATCAGACGAAAATCGCCGACGTTCTCGGGTAAGGGTTGTTCGGCAATTTTGTTGTGCAAGCGATAGAACCAGTGAGCGGAAGTCTGCTTCGCCCAGGTGTCGCTGCGACGACTGATGCGGTGACCGAGCACCACTTCAAAGCCTTCTCGCCAGCGCTCGATCATTTGCAGAATGACTTCCGGCGGATCCTGCAAGTCAGCATCGATTGGCACTACGATCCGCCCGGTGGCAATCTGCAAACCGGCGGACAACGCCGCTTCCTTGCCGAAGTTGCGGCTCAGGTCGACGATGCGCAGACGCGCATCGTGGCGCTGATGTTCGAGCAAGCGTTCGAGCGTGGCATCGGTGCTGCCGTCGTTGACGAACACCAGCTCAAGATCGATCAACGCCTGCGCCTGAAAGACTTCATTGATGCGCCGCAGAAAGGTGTCGAGGCTGTCCTCCTCGTTAAAAACGGGGACCACCAGCGATAACGTCACCTGCCCGGCCTGTTGCGTTCCGTGCTCAGTCAAAGGAGTGCTCTTTTTATAGTGTTTGTCGGTCGTCGAACGATTTTCGACGCCATGAGCCGTCCGGTATTAAGCAGGAGCATCGACGGTGTTGCAAGGATCAGGCGGCGTCATATTGGCCAATCCACAGGCCTATTGCTGCGCTCTAGTCCGCGCCCTTCAGAAACATTCACGAACGATTGGAAACAAATGTCCGATAGCCAAAAAAACCGTCTGCGCTAGGCTTGCGACCATGCGCCACACAGGCTGTCGCACAAATGAATCGCATGGAGCGAACTGAATGTATTTCGAGATTTACAGGCAATCCAGAGGCACCCCGAGCACCGGCAAAGGGCAATGGCGCTGGAGGCTGAGGGCGGGTAACCACGAGACGATCGCCAGTGGCGAGTCTTATGTGAACAAGGCGGATTGCTTGCATGTGATCGGGTTGATCAAGGCTGTGCAGGGAGAGACGCCGGTCAAGGAGATCTAACCGCGTCAGTCAAGTCAGGGCATTCACCGTCGTCAATGCTTGATGCGAAGGTGATGTTGCTTCTGCAGAAATGAGAAAGACCCGCTGGTTCGATTCAGCGGGGCTTTTTATGCGGCGCAAGACGGGGTGACTGACGAGCGTGGGACTGAGTTGCGCAGCCTCTGACTTTCGCCCGAAAACGAAAAAGCCCCGTAGCTTCTCAGCTACGGGGCTTTTTCTATGTAATGGCGGAGAGATAGGGATTCGAACCCCTTCGCTTATCACCATAGACCGCTCCAGCCCACCAGATACGCGTTTTTTGCTAATCGCGTATGGCCTATCGCGGCCTATCACGGCCCTGATTCTGCCCTAATTTTGCCCTAAACGGATTCCGCTCCAGCATAGGCTCCTAAAGCTAACGCTGAAGCTCGGCCTCAGCTTGGCACTGTTCATTCCGCCAATTTCCCCATTCATCTTGCTCACGTTTGAAAGTTTCTGAACAAACCGTTCGAGGCCGAATAAGATGGATATCGCTCTGGTCTCGAGAAAAAACGTAGCGATCAGCGTGCTCGATTATGATCTTCCGCATTAGTTGAGCATTCTCTTCGTCAAGCCTCTTTCCTCGATACCAAGGGCGCTTCCCGATGCACGTATAGAGAAGGTGCTTCGGACTCAGCGGAAGAAGTATCTCCCCGTTTTCAACTCCCCATCCGCCCCCAAAGTTATAGTTTCGAGCATCATGGAAATTGAGGCGAATGAGTGGGTTATCCGAGGTAGGCCAAGATATGCCCGGTGGTGCATGGAGTATCGTCCACCGATGCCTCGGCAGGCGACCTAAAGTTTTGGTCAGTAGATGCCTTATGTTCCAAAGCCATAACCGCCTGCCTATAATGATTTCTGCATTGAGCAGCCCACTGCCGTCCGACTCCTTTTCGATTGAAACCTTCATTGGAAAGCCGTCGGTATAATTTTTTGATTCTGGAAGCGCCCCCCTGCCTCTGACAGCCCTTTCCATCATATGAACAGAACGCTCCACGGAATCCTCCAACATTGATGGCAGTATCTCGCGTTGCCGTCCGAGGAACTCTCTAAGCCGCGCAGGAGTTCGTACATCCTGAGCAACAGCGAAACGCACTAACTTCTTCCAGTGCTCTGGAGAAAGACTTCGCTCATTAACTACACGCTCTATAGCTTCCTGCGCTGGGTTTTCAAACTCTTTATCAAGCCACTTTTCAAATTCGTCAGTCTCTTCCTGCCCAGCTAGATAGGTATAGAGATGTTGGTGAAATGCAATACCTTTGAGAGATTGCTCTTTCCACAATGGATACTTTTCGTTGGGAACTAATAATCGATAGGTGGGGATAAAACCGTCATGCGACCACTGCTTCAAATAGAGCTTCGGTACATAGTGGTTGTCCCTGCGCAGATTCGCCATCAGTAGTTCCTACTTGTGCAGTGCTTCAGACAGTTCGGAAGCAATCTTAGCTGTTACATAGCATGGGCGGCATTATGATATCAACACGGACAGATGGGCTATTAACGGCCCGCGATGGTTGCCCCCCGCTCGAAATTGACAACCTGCAGCTTCCCAAGCTAATAACGAGGGTTCGATTCCCTTCACCCGCTCCACTATTTTCAAGGCCTCCAGCCTACCTCGCTACTTCAAGGTGTCTATTAAGGTGTCTGTTTCCGCTTTTTGCGGGATGCAGACGATTTACAACGGACACCAACGCTTAGTCGTTCCTCATAACCTCTCCCTCATCGAGCGATACCACCAGCCCCGCTCACAACTGATCAAACTCGACAGCTCTGATTCCGAGTGAGCCCCCCTAATGGTTTAGGTGTATGCGGGTGATTTAGGGGTATAGGTCCGTTGCTGTGGGCTATGGCGGTTGTCCTCGGCAGGCTGCCTAGATGCATAGGTGGCATAGATTGGCGTACGGCTGCCCTTTCGCCCCTCACTGGGTGTGCCAGACAAGTTTTATTTCCTGTGGGTGCCCAAATGATGCTAAAAATATAGCGAGGGAATACAGCTCATCTAGGATGCCGATCCCCCTATTCAGCATGTCGTGTTGACACCCTTTACCTTTAAGGGTAAATTTTCCCTGAGTCGGTAGCGCTGCCCTTAGCGGTGCAAGAGGGAACTCCTTCGCTGGCTTACCTAATTCGTTAAAGACTGTGCCACATGCACGGTTCTCATCATCAAAAGTCGAGCAGCCTGCTCGACTTTTTTTTTGCCTTCCTTTTGCTTGGGGTTGATTGGATGCACCTTCTCTACGTTGACGAATCAGGCTCGCCAAGCGATCCGGACCAGAATTTCTTTATCCTGTCCGGTGTGTCTATCTTCGAGCGGAAGACACATTGGGTTGAAACACAGCTAAATGAAATTGTCGCCAGGTTTAGCCCTGAAGACCCTTACGCTTTAGAGCTGCATGGATCGCCTATGCGATCTGGTAAAAGCGAATGGAAGCATTTTCAGAAGGAGGATCGTATTCAGGCGATCAAGGACTGTCTGTCAATCATCGCTGACTCGAAAGGAAAGATCAGACTGTTTGCTGCGGTGATCGAGCGTGGAGCGAATGGCGGTGACGATCCAATCCAAAGCTGTTTTGAACAAGTAGCCTCCCGTTTCGACATGTACCTGCGTCGACTCCATGCGCAAGGGGACCCTCAACGAGGGATTGCCATTTTCGATAAGTCGAGCACTGAAAAAAGCATTCAGAACCTTGCAAGGACTTTTAAGCACGACGGCCATTCATTCGGCAAAATTAAAAACTTTGCTGAAGTGCCGCTGTTTTTAGATTCCAAAGCGTCCAGGATGATCCAGCTTGCTGATCTGGTGGCTTTCTCAATCTACCGGCATTATCAGGCTGACGATTCGCAGTTCTACGACATCATAAAAAACTGCTTCGATAACGTCGGAGGCACCGTGCACGGCCTACATGTGCGCCGAAAACTCCAGCGTGTCGAAGCTGCCCCAACGCTAGCAACCGCGATTATTACTACAGAAATGGTCGAAACGATGCAGGTCGAAATTCGACTGCCCGATAGAGGCTGAGTCCTAACTGTGCTCCTTGCGAGCCTGTGTAACGCCTAAATGGCCGTCAACTGGCTCACAACCCACGTATTTCCTCGATAAAAGAGAAAATGAGCAATGGATAAAATCTCGAAAGGC
This sequence comes from Pseudomonas sp. AIG, assembly GCF_977020205.1. Lineage (NCBI taxonomy): Bacteria > Pseudomonadati > Pseudomonadota > Gammaproteobacteria > Pseudomonadales > Pseudomonadaceae > Pseudomonas > Pseudomonas sp. AIG. Next base: position 70,522 of record NZ_CDROCK010000004.1, read on the forward strand.
ATGGGCACAATCTCACAGGTGACCGCAGTATGTATCGTTCTTACCTTTATCGTAGGAATGCGATGGCAAGACGGCTTTTACACTGAACTTGGCTTCCCTTGGATGAGTGGATATGCAAATTATTTAGATACCATCAAGGCGGGCATAGTAATCATTGAGTTATTTCTTCTGGCCGGAGCCGTCGGATGGTTTTCCATATGGGGGTTGTCCAACTGGAGATATGATGCCGCAACGATGACTCTAGCTATCTTCGCTTTTATATTGGCTCCGTTTGGAGATCTCGCTGCTTCACTGATTGAACAAAACTCAACACCAGAATATTCAATCTTTAAGAGCCAGTATCAGATATGCACCACAGGCTTTATTCTCGGCGGGATAATAAAGCTTCTTTCAAACGAAAAAACCACTCCCAACTTTGAAACCCATGAGAGAAAATTCCAAATCCCAATCTATTCCTTGCTTATTTTTTGCATAGTAATGATAGGAATATTCGACTCTCCAAAATCCCTAGGAGCCGCAGCTGCACAGAGCGCTATGCGCACTGGGTTCAGCAATTACTCTTCGGTTAAGGATGGCAAAGCAGAGCATTGGAGCATCATAGGGCAGAACCAAGGCAATTTTATTCTCGCGCGACCGCTTTACAAAAACAACACAATAGAAATTAAAGTTGCTAACAATACATCTGAGCTTGTTATCTATCCGACCACACCTATTTCCTCCGGAATTATTGACACTACAAGCACGTTAAGCAATCCGTAAAAGATGATGCAATGGTAAATCCAAGGCCTTACTGGCAAAACTATTTACATGATACCGTCCATAATTGATCGAGTTTCGTTGTGTAGCTCTGGCTCATCATGTCCCGCCGCATCCCCCAATCTGGATTGCTTGGCACACTCGCGGACCGGAGCGTCCCCCTACCCCATCGCCCATTGATTTCGTCCAATACCGCCATCACCCTTGTTGCCTCAGAGGGCTGAGAAATGGCGAACAGATCGTCCGTGTATTCGCCCGGCTGGCAGAGATTCAGCAGCAGGACTTCCGCTTTGCTGTAACTGAAACCAGGACGGAATACGCGATCAAGTGCATCGACGGCCGCCGTCGTTAGCAGCCGAACGTCATCCGTTGGATAAGGTAGATCGATGACCACGCCGTTTGCATATTTAGCCTCATCGGGGTTGAACATGCCGGTACGAATGCTGACTCGAATCTTCTTGCACAGCGACCGCTGTGCTCGGAGCTTTTCCGATGCCCGCATCATGTAGGTCGCCACTGCCTCCTTGATCGGTGGCAGCTCCTTCAGTCTTTTGCCGAACATCCGGCTGCAGCAGATCTCCTGCTTGGGCGGATCTGGCTCGTCCAGCTCCAAGCACGGTGTGCCGGCCAATTCCCGGGCAGTTTTCTCGATCACTACACTGAAGTTTTTTCTCAACGTCCACGGGTCTGCTTTGGCCAGATCCATGGCGGTCTGGATCCCCATGCCGTCGAGGTGCACTTTCATGCGCCGTCCTACTCCCCACACCTCCGCAACGTCCGTGTTACGCAGCACCCAGTCGCGCTTGATTGAGTCACAGATGTTCACGACGCCACCGGTTTGCGCCTGCAGGCGTTTGGCGGTGTGGTTGGCCAGCTTGGCAAGGGTCTTGGTGTGCGCAATGCCGACACCGACTGGAATACCGGTGCAACGCAGTACCTGGCTGCGGATCTTGCGGCCGAGGCCGTCCAAGTCATTGATGCCGGTGAGGTCGACGAAGGCTTCGTCAATGCTGTACACCTCAACTGCCGACACCATCGTCTCGATAAGGCTCATCACACGCTCGCTCATGTCGCCGTACAGCGCATAGTTCGAGGAGAACGCGACAATGCCGTGTTGCTTGAGCTTGTGCTTGATCTGAAAATACGGTTCACCCATCTTGATGAACGGCTTCGCGTCGTAGCTGCGTGCAATGACACAACCGTCGTTGTTGCTCAGCACCACGATGGGCACCCTCGACAAGTCCGGCCGGAACACGCGCTCGCAACTGGCGTAAAAGCTGTTGCAGTCGATCAGGCCGAACACCGGCGGCACCTTAGACATGACTGCGCACGCTGCTGGTAACCACTCCCCAGATCGCCAGTTCGTCACCTTCAAGGACGTACCGAGGCGGATACTTTGGGTTTTCGGACATCAGAATGATTTCCCTACTGCGAATGCACAGGCGCTTGCACACGGGCTCATTGTTCAACAGCGCAATGACGATGTGGCCGTGGGCCGGCTCGATGGATCGGTCGACAATGGCCAGGTCTCCCTCATAGATCCCAGCGCCCTGCATGCTTTCACCGGTGAGTGACACCAGGTAGACGTGTGGCGCACGAATGTTCAGCACTTCATCCAACGATATCTGCGCTTCGATGTGATCAGCTGCCGGCGACGGAAACCCGGCCGGGACGCGGAAAAGACATAGCGGGACCTTCGAGCCACCTTCACTGATAGGACCTAGAACCGAGTAACCCATGACGTACGACTTCCGAATACTGTACATAAATACAGTAAACTGATAGATTGGATCTAGGTCAATTTTTGTGGGAAGAATCTGACCACCGGACGTCGATCTGCTAAAAATCGCTCCAAACCATTCCGACGACGCGCCTCTATAAAGAGGAATGCTTCCGACGAGCGCTCAACGCTCGTACAATCAGTAGAACTGTCATCGGTCGGCCAGACTTAGGCAATGGCTCGTTTTTCATGGAAGAAAGCGTAAATTTTGTTGACTTATTTTTTTTCGCTTTTTTTTGTAAAAAAAATCATCGAATTTTCGATGCTTGGCTATTGTCTATTGAGCGTGGACTTAGCAGAATCGGCAACATTCAAATTTAAGCCCACGCATCGTGGGCTTTTTCGCAGCCAAAAAGTATGCAAAGACGTACGTGGGCAGGGATCTCTGGAGGCGGGCATGCAACAGCACATGCAAGACAAGAAATCATCACGCGTTGAGCTTTTACAAGCAATTTTTGGGCAAGCAGCGACTGTTGCGCAAGCTCCAGCTGAGCCGCAGCAGATCAACCAGGGCTTTGAGATCTACACCGGTCTTGACTACTCCCTGAAAACCGCCGTCACTACAAATACTATAAGCGTACGGAATGCCTAACTGGACAGATGTACTCACTGAGATTGCAGCTGAATCACAGACTCATGGAGAGATGGCGCAGGACGTAGTCCGCCGGAAGTATCTCGCAAAATTGTCAGCACATACCGGCCGGAATACCATTGCCTACTATTCCGGCTGGCTGACCTCGACGCCAAACAACCCACAGCTCTACGTTAATGACAGCGACAAAAACGCTTTCATGACCGTGGTTCATGGGTGCGAGTTTAATAAGGGTCTAGACCTAATCCTGCATACGCCCGGCGGCGATATTGCAGCCGCAGAATCACTTGTCGATTATCTGCACCAACTGTTTGGATCAGACATTCGTGTGATTGTCCCGCAGCTGGCCATGTCTGCGGGCACGATGATTGCCTGTGCGGCAAAAGTGATTGTGATGGGTAAGCAGTCGAGCCTCGGCCCTATCGATCCTCAATTGCAGAACGTCCCGGCAATTGGGGTGCTCGCTGAGCTGGATAAGGCTGCAGCAGACATCAAAGAAGATCCCTCCAAGCTAGAGCTTTGGAGAATGATCATCAATAAATACCATCCGACACTCGTTGTGAGTTGCGAGCAAGCAATCAAATGGGCGAAGGAGTTTGTCGAGACCTCGCTCAAGACAGTGATGTTCAAGGAAGAGCCCGAATGCGAGCAACGAGCGCAATCTGTCGTTGAGTTTTTGAGCGATTTCGATGCGACTCGCCATCACACTCGCCATATAAACATCAACAAATGCAAAGAAATTGGCCTGAATATCCTACAGATGGAAGATGACGATCAACTCCAGGATCTCATCCTCACCGTTCACCATTGCTACATCAATGCTATGGATACTGGACGTGTCGCGAAGGTAGTCGAGAATGATCGCGGCATTGCCCACGTAAGAATGAATCTGAGCTAATCCCCCAAGCCTCGCATCCGCGGGGCTTTTTTCTGCATGCGACTAGAACAAACCACCTAGATCTGCAGGCATCCAGTTCATGATGACCAGCTCACTACTGACCTCAGCTTTTCCTTGCCGCTGATTGGTAGTGGTGTAGCGGATGTCCAGGGTCTCGAGGTGAAAGCCTTCAAAAACCCGGCGGATGTCCGGGTGATCGTTGATGCTGACCATCACCTTGCCTTTGCAGTGGCGCATGAAGTCGGCCATCCGCTCGTAGTTCTCGAACGGAAAGTCCACGCCGTAGCCGGCGGTCTGCCAGTAAGGCGGGTCCATGTAGTGGAAGGTGTGGGCACGGTCGTAGCGTTCAGCGCATTCAAGCCAGGGGAGGTTTTCGACGTAGGTGCCGGACAAGCGCTGCCACGCAGCCGAGAGGTTTTCCTCGATGCGCAGCAGATTGATGGCCGGTGCGGTGGTTGCCGTGCCGAATGTCTGACCGGAGACCTTGCCGGCGAAGGCATGGTGCTGCAGGTAGAAGAAACGGGCGGCGCGCTGGATGTCGGTAAGGGTTTCGGGGCGGGTCATTTTCTGCCATTCGAACACTTGTCGCGAGCTGAGCGCCCATTTGAACTGGCGCACGAACTCTTCGAGGTGGTTCTGCACGACGCGGTAAAGCGTGACCAGGTCGCCGTTGATGTCGTTGAGGACTTCGACCGGCGATGGCTGAGGCTTCATGAAGTACAGCGCGGCACCGCCGGCAAAGACTTCAACGTAGCATTCGTGTGGCGGAAAAAGCGGAATGAGGCGGTCGGCCAGGCGGCGTTTGCCGCCCATCCAAGGAATGATGGGTGTAGACATAAAAAGCAAGACCTTTACTGTATGGATAAACAGGTGCTAGGCTCGCCGCGCTTTGTGCACGGAGCAAGAGCCTTGGCTGGACTTGCAGGGACCATCTGCAGGGACGGCGGTCGATCCGGATGTTGACGCATCCGGACCGGCCGCTCTTTTTCACTTCGGTGTTGAGACTTCTTTGGCGTATGCCTGACAGGCCGCGAGGGCAATCAGCCCCCGGTCGCCGTCATCGGTGACGCCGATAATTCGTTGAGCATGCGCTGGGTCAAGTTCGGCTCTTGTGGGGCCATGAACCACGCCGCCGGAGGCGGTGGTGGCTGACACCGTTCCGTTGACGGCGCTGGTAGTGGCGTCGAGTAGGACTGACAAGCGCAGATCAGCAGTGGCAAGACGGTCGCGCAGGCGACCTTGATCACGTTGGGCATCACTCAAGGCTCGGTAATGGGTTTGTTCACTGGTTGCCAAGCGCTGCTCGAGCTCGAGGCGTTTATCCTGTTCGGCACGCTGCTGCGCAACCGTGGCCAGGGCCAACTGGTTTAAGGTTTCGATGTGGAGTTGGGCCTGCTCTGCGAGCTGTTTGCCGTAGCGCCAATTCTGTACTTGCCAGGTAGTGGCCACAGCACCACCGGCCATGACGACCAGCACCAAGCCCTTGGCCACCAGCCGATACGGTGCCGGGATCAGTTCGCCGAGACGCATAACACGGCCCTCGCCCGCCCCCACAACTCCAGCCGATCCTGCAGGCCATTGAGGCCGCCATTGATCCTGCGGGTGATCGTGTTGAATTCGTTTTGATCGGCCAGCGCGTTCAGCCCATTCACCGACCAGAACCACGCGGCCGACTCGGCGGCCCATTGTGGCAGCTCCAGCAGTTCAGGCGTGCGGAGCAATCGCTCGTCACCGAACAGCGCCAAGCTGCAGCGTAGGTAGTTGTCGTGGCCGGTCACTTGGATCAGGCCGCGACCGCGATAGCGCTGGCCATCACCATCTGCTGCCGGCGTGTTGCCCAGTTTTGCAGCCAGGTTGCCGGTGTCGTATTTGCTCAGGTACTGATCGCCGCCCAGTTCCCGGACGTACTGCAGCTGACCCGACTCGTGACCGACTTGCGCCAGAAACGCGGCTTGGCGTTTCGGCGTGTTGATCTGTCGATGGGCCATGGCTGCGTTGAGGGCGGATACAAAAACACCCGCTTGGCGGCGGGCGTCGGGCATGATGCTTTGCAGCTGTTGTTCAGTGATGGACATACAAACTCCAGACGTAAAAAAACCGCACTCAGGCGGCGATGGGATGCGGCTACTGTTTCTCGATGTTCACAACCTTGAGTGGTGGTTTCGGCCCTTTCTTTTTCTTGACCTTGGATTTACCGGCTTTGCCGGCATTGCATTCGACCGTGGTGGACCAGCCAGACTGGGTGAACACTTGCTCGACCGAATCCGCCAGGTATTCGCCATCAAGCCCGACCTTGAAACCCTGAGCGATGATGGGACGCTCGGCGAAGATGTCCGTCCGGCCGGGCATTTCAAGCCGCACATCGGCGGTCGAGCGGTTGAACGCTGACAATCTGGCCTTGGCCGCCGCTTCAGCAGCGCCCTTGTCTGGGTAGATATGGCGGTCGGTATGCACTGCCGGCAATCCGTCTGGAGCGTCATCGTTGTCGATGGTAACCACCGCGAGCTTGCCGTTCTTTTTGTCCTGATGCTTGGTGGCCACCGCCTTGTGCGAATTGCGATCGCCGAGACTGAATTGCCAGCGGCTAAGGTCACTGCGGGTCAGCGTGATAGCGCCAAATGCTTTGCCGCTGGCAGTCTGGCCACCTTGGCGCGGCATCACCAACAGCTTGCTGTCTGCCACCTTGGCCGTGCAGTCGTATTGCTTGGCCAGACGGGTGATGAAATTAAAATCGGACTCGTTGAGCTGGTCGACCCGGGCGACCTTGGTCGACACCGGACACGCCGGCGTCCAGCCATTGCGCGCGGCGACGTCAGCCACGATCTTCGACAGCGGCACGTCTTCCCAGCTTCCGCTACGGATGGTCTTGCCACTGCCACGCATGTCGCTGGCCTTGCCCTTGATCACGATGGTATCGGGTGGGCCTGATACCTCGACCGTGTCCACGGTGTAACTGCCCATTCGCGCCAAGGACGTTTCGGCGTAACCCAGATAGATCTCGATTGAGCTGCCACGCCGTGGCAATTGCACTTGCCCATCACGGTCGTCGATACGCAACTCAAATTCGTCGGACTCCATGCCCGGCTTGTCAGAGGTACGCAGTAACAACAGCCGATCATTGATCTTGGCCGTGACATCGGCGCCATCGGCGACAATGCGAAACATCGGAGTCATGGTTTTTATCCAATAAAAAACCCGCACAAGACGGGTCAGAAAAACAACGTGTCGTTACGCCTAGCGCGGCTGTGCGACGGCGCAGGCAGCTTGGGTCAATCCCACAAGCTGACGCCCTCACTGGTCGGACTGGGCAGATCCGGCAGGACGATGATCACGCCCAACCGGAACGGCTGAGGCTCATCCGCCAGCCCCTGGTTCGCATCGAGCACAGCCTCGACGCTGCCATTCAGATGGCCGTAAACGTTGTTGCAAATGACATCGAGCATGTCGCCATCAGACGTCCTGCATGTCGTCGCCATAGCGCTCAAACTCCAAAGTGAACCCCTGTTTGCGAGCAATCCCGCCGTGCAGCAGCGCGGACTGTTCTTCGTTGATGTTTTTCAGGCACCACGTTCCGATCACTTCGCCATACCCAGTGGTCAGGGTCAGCGGTTGCTGCCTGGCCCCGATGGAACGCAGGGTGTCGAGCTGCTTCAGTCCGCCCTTGAAGCCCGGGTAGATCGTGCCCTTGAGCGTCAACTTTTCATCGCCCATGCCGATGGCTTGCTTCGCCGGCCGGCGCGTCAGCCGCTCCTGCGAAGCCCAGCGGAATTCGGTCGAACGGCTCAGTTCATCAAACGCTGCCGTGTCGAGATTGAAGTAATACGGCTCAATCTTCGGATCGCGCGGCTGAATGATCATCAGATGTGGGAACGGCTTCACCGCCTCCGGAGCCGGCGTGGCCTCACCGGCAAAGGAACTGGTGGACACGATGTTGGCCAGCGACGGACTGACCTTTCCGGCGACGTTGTTGATCGCCGTGGCCGCCTTGCCCGCCTGTTCCTTCAACGTGCCCAGTCGATCCTGCACTTCAGCCGCCGCCCGGGTGGCGCGACCGTACACAGCCACCACCTGACCGACCTTGGCCTGAGCCGCGTCGACGCCGCGCATCACCCGCTGAAGCTTGGCGCCGATGGCCGGACCAACAAATGGGATGTTTTCCAGCTCGGACGCGGCACCGGTCAGTTCGCGGATCGCGCCGTTGACCGGGGTCAGCATGCCGTCAGCACTGCGCCGTCCGGTTTCCGCTGCCTCGACCAGGTACTTCAGGCTCGATTGCATTTGCTCCATGTAAGCCATGAAACCTCCTTAAACATGGGGTTCGTCGTACAGCTTGGCGGCATTACTCTTCGCCGCATCCGCCATCATTCGCTGCATGTGCGGCATCAGATCCTGCGCCAAGGTTTGCGGGTCCTTGACGTCGCCCTGCACGGTGACCGGCATGCTCAGTGAATATTGGAACTGCTGGTCCACCTTGGCCGGCACCGGTTTTTCTGGCTCCTTGGGCTGAATGGCCAGCGCCGCCGACTTGAGTGGCGCCGTCACCGCCATCGAGCGCGCGACATCCCCGAGCGCCGGTCCTTGCTGGCCCGCTGACGCCATCATCAGCGGCGTGGTTGGCACCGCTGCCTTTGCCGTCTGTTCGGGCTTTTCATCCTCGCCACCGAACAACGACTTACCCAACGATCCACCCAGCGCCGCACCGCCCTGACTGCCCAGGTAAGCACCGATCATGCCGCCGATAGCTGTGCCGATGATCGGCACCACCGAACCCATGGCGGCGCCCGCCGCCGCACCGGCCATGGTGCCGGCCAGATTGCCGGCGGCCGCACCGTAGCCTTCGGCTTTTTCGTCCTTGGTCTTGGCGTTTTGAAAGGTTTCAAAAGCCATTGCACCGGACTCCAGCAGCGTGCCGCCAGGAATGACCTTGGCCGCCTTGCCGACCTTACCGACGGATTCTGCAACGACGCCGAGCTTTGACAGCACACCACTTGGAACGGCAGGGGCTGATGGCGTCGGGATCGAAACAGGGGGACGCGGAGCCGGAACAGATGAGCGTGAAACCGGAACAGGTGGACGAGGCACAGACGGGCGAGGCCCTCTCGAACTCGGCAACGACCGACGCCGAGCGCTGCGCCTTGACCCACGTCCACGTCGGCGCGATTCGCCCGACGCATCCACACCGCCACCCATAGCACCGGCATTGACGACGAAAACCTTTTTGACGCCGTCGTTACCTGCGCCAGTTTCAGTGCCAAGGCCGCCGCCCGTTGCCGCTTCCTTCACCCGCGAAACAACATCCAGGCCAGTCGCTACCAGATCAAGTTCACCGGGCTTTTGATTGCCGTCTCTTTCTCTCCTGCCACCGCGCGAACCGCGTGCAAGGTTGAGTAGCCCCTTGCTGATTTTGATCGTGCTGAAGATACCTTTTAAGGCGAGCAGCCCCGCCCCGACCGTGGCGATACCGGCAACTACCCCGGGCGCGCTATCCGTCAGCGACGTAATGCCTTTAGTAACCTTGGTCAACGACTCGGCCACAGTGTCCGTCACCGGGCGCAGCGCATCACCGATGCTACGCATGGCGTCATCCATCGACTGGGCCATTTCCGCCCATTTCTGCGATGACGACTCGCGCCGCTCGGCGAGGTTCTTGTCGAGGATCCCGGTCGCCTCACGCGAATCGTTTTTGAGTTGGCTGTATAGCGCCTTGTTCTGCATGTAGGCGGACAGTGCGGCCTTGACCTGCATGTCAGCGAACAGGTCGCCGGTGCGCAGGGATTCTTCCAGCGAGGCCATCATGGCCTTGGCCTTGTCCGGATCGGCTTCCTTGCTGATTTTCGACGTCGCTTCGGCCATGGCCGCCGCGCGCTTTGGATCGGTCGCCTGAATGTATTTCTGAGCCAGCGCCATACTGGTCTCAAGCGTCGACATGCCGTTCTGCAAACCGGTCTGCATCGACCCCTTGTAGTCGATACCGGCCTTTTCGTAAGCCTTGACCGTATCGCCCGAGCCGATTTTGCCCATCCAGTTTTTCAGGTTGTTGGCCGCTTCATCCGAACTGCCGGCCTGCTTCATCTGCACCTGCAGCATGGCGCCCAACTGCGTCACCGCATCCAAGCCAGTGATGCCGTTGCTGGCCATGTTGGCCAGCAGCTCCGGAAACCACTTGGCCATGTCGGCCGCTTCGAAGCTGCCCGCCTGCCCTTGGTAAGCGATCGCCTCCAGCGCCTGCTGCATTTGCTTGGGGTCGGTGATCTTGGCGTTCTGCCCCAGGGCGTTGATCATCTTCGCCGTGTCGACGCCGCTGGATCCCTGCCCCACGACAAACTTGGCCGCGACAGGCGCGTATTCCAGCGCCTTGCTCAAGTCCATGCCGGCGCCGACCAACTGATTGACCACGTCGGCCACATCGTTGCGCGCCATGCCGGTGTCGCGTGAAGTGTCGATGATCTTGCGCGACATCTCCTGTTCTTGCGGCTTGTTGGCAATGCCGGCCTTGATCGCGATGTCACGGACAATCGCGCCAAAATCAGCGCTGACCTTGGCCGGTACCGCCATGGCACCGACACCGACCACCGCCGCACCGACAGCGCCCTTCATGCCCTTTACGCCAGAATCAATCTGCTGATGACCCTTGGCTTTCAGCTCGGCTTTGTTGGCCGTCTGCCCCATCGAGCGATAGGCTTTTTCCAGCCGGCCGACCTCGACCCCCTGCTTTTTCAGGCTGTCGAGGTTCGAGTTCAAACGGCTGAGTAATTTGGACGCACCGGCAGCGCCGGTGTCGTGAGCCTTTTTCCATTCTTCGCGCAGGCGGATGGTGTCGCCAATCGTGCGCTGCAGCACGCGCGCTTTGTTGCCTTCAGCCTCAAGGCGCTTGATGCGTCCGGTCACGTCCTTGAACGCGGCGCCGACCGTGGAACTGACGGCACCGCCGATCACCAGCCCGAGGGCGAGTTTGTTTGCCATGTCATGGCCCTCATGTGCCCAGCACTACCGGTGGCGGCTCAATCCGTGAGCCACCACACCATATCCGCGAACGGCATCGACTGGATCTCGGCGGCGGAAAATCCGGTTTCCGCCGCCAGACGTTTCGCCGCCGACTTGATAACGCTGGGGTTAAAGCCCGTCGTCGTTGTCCATGCGAAAATAGCCGGCCTGCAAGCGGTTAAAATCCACCAGCTTCAGCCCCTCCAGATCCGCCACATGCGCACCGGACAATGCAGCAAACAACACCAGCTCGCGCTGCTCATCATCGCCACCCACTTCACGGTTAGCCGCTCGCACGTCGCCCACAGTCGGCGAACGCAAGGCCAGCTTGTCCACGGTCACGCCGTTGATTTCACTCGGACACGACAGCGTCACCAGCACCTGGTCGGTGGTCAGCGACAACCACGCCGGCATCGAGTCCGAATAATCGGTTTTCGGTACCAGGTGCGAATAGGCCGTTTGCACGCGGCGATAATCCGTCAGTTTGAGGCCTTCCAGATCCTTCAGTCCGACTTCGGCGAGACCTGCGAACAGCATCAGTTCGCGCTGCTCATCATCGCCGTTGGCAGCACGATCAGCCGCGCGCACTTCACGCACGGTCGGGTTACGCAGGTTCAACGTCTCGACGTCAATGCTATTGGCTTGGCTTGGACGGGTCAGCGTTACAACAGCACCGACTGCACTGAGCGACAGCCAGACCGGCAGGTTTTTAGCGATTACTTGAGTCATCTGGATCTATTCCTTACATGCCGAGTGCTTGGCGCACTTCGAGGAGTTGGTCTTTGCCGTCGATCACCTGGATGCCGGCGACCATGTCGATCTCGTACATCAGGCGCCCGTCGATTTCGAGCTTGTAGTACGTGACCGCAACGGCGTGTTTGATCTCGGCAGCATCACCGGCTTTCCAGTCACCAAGATCGACCTCTTTGAGGCGACCGCGCAGGGTGGCAACGACCGCTGTCACCGCGCCCTTTTGGCCCTTGAAGGCACCACGGAACGTGGCGTTGAACGCAGTGCCGTCGGCCAGGCCGAAGTACTTCAGCGACTCGCGGCGCACGCCCTTGGTGACAAACGAGGCTTCCATTTTTTCCAGCCCCTGATCCATCTCGATGGGGCCAGCCATGCCGCCGCCACGATATTCGTCGGTCTTGGTGGTCAGCTTGGGCAGCGTCAGGCTCGGCACGTCGCCGGAGAAGTTCACGCCGTCGACGAACAGGTTGGTGTTGTACAAAGTCTGAGGAATCATTTGCTACGCCCCCTTAGGCTGCTTCAAGCACTTCGGTCATCCCTTCATTGGTGACCTCAAAAAGAAAGTTCGGGTTTTCGGCCGGCGGCACGTCGGTGAAGCGAATGCGCCAGTACACCTTGCCCTGCTCAATCTGGCTGGCCGTGTTTAGTTCCTGATCGGCGTAAGCCTCGAACTTGAGCACCGCGCCCTGGTTCTTCAGGTCGCGACCGAACGCTTGCAGGCCGTCGGTGACGTCCTTGACGTAGGTCTTGGTGATCGAGCGGTCGACCGCCCATTTGTGCCCGGCCTGCACCGCGTCCATGATGATGAACAGCGTGCGAACGCGGGTAACGAACGCCCACTTCGGATCGCTCGAAAGCGTGCGGTTGCCCCACAGGCGGTAACCGTCGTCACGAATGATCGTGGTGATATTGGCGTTGTTGAGCAGGTTGGCCCGGCAGGTCTCGTCGCCGTCCAGGTACTCGACCGCGCGACCGGTACCGGTGATGCCGGTCAACTCCTTGTTCGACGGCGAGGCCCAGAAACCGTACTCAGCATCCGTCCACGCAAACAGCCCCGCTGCCCAAGCCGAACCCGGCGCGTCGACGGTCTTGCTGGTGCTGGTGTCCCAGTACTTGACGCCCGGGTCGACCATGAACAGGTTGCGACTGCCGAAGTTCTCGGCGTAGGCCATAGCGGCCTCGTCGGTCGTGCCCGGGCCGTCGATGATGCCAATGGCGCGCAGTTTCTGCGCCAAGCTATCGAGCGCCGTGGCCACCGCCTGAGTCGCGGTGTGACCCGGCGCGATCAACAGCCGCGGTTGCGCATTGAACAAACTTTTACCGTCGAGCAGCGCCTGCAACCCGGTGCGCTGACCCGAGGCCAAAACGCCGCCGATGATCGCCGAGGTCTGCAGCGCGGGGTCTTCCAGCTTGGCTACGCCGATGGCGACGATCACCGCTTTGGCCTTGACGTAGATGGCCTGACAGGCCTTGGTGATCGCCGAGTCGGGGCCGAACGCAGCGATGGCTTCGCGCTCGGTGGTGATTAACTTCAGCTCGCCCGCCTTGGCTGTACCACCGCCGAGAACGCCCGGGGTGAAGGTGTCACACAGACCGATAATCGATGATGACGGCAGCGAGATGGTGCGCGCGCCCGTGTCGACCGAGGTGGTCGTGACGCCGTGGAAAAAACTCATAAGGGTCAGTCTCCAGAAACGAAAAAGCCCCGCATAAGCGAGGCTGTGAGGGTGTTGGTGTTACGCGTAACGGAATGAAAAACGCCCCGTCAGCGAGGGGGGGGTTAAGTGGCTTGTGCTGACAGCCAGGTCGGCGCCGGCGGCCGGTGTTCGGCGAGCGGGAATTGATCCCCTTGCGGCCAGTCGCGCAACAGGCGGCGGTAGCCTTGCAGCTCGGTGTATTGCTCGGCCGTGATCGAGGTCGGCCCGCCCTCCTCGACCTCGTCCCGGTGCCGGGAAACCAGCGGATCTGTCAGCGCCAGTTGCGCATCACGCCAAGCGCGCTCTACAGCGGCCTGCACCTCAGGGCTAAGCGGCGACCGATCGATCAGGATGGGGCCGCCGAACTCGTCAGCAGCGACGACCATCCCGGCAGATTGACCATCCAGAATTGCGCGACGGTTTTCATAGGAAACCTCAACGCCATCATCTGGAATTACGTCATTGATGGCGCTGTCATAAAAGCCAAGCTGCGACGCACTAAAGAAGATCACGATCAATACCCCCACACGCGCCAGAAAACGACAGGCATTACAGAAACGGTAGGCCCCGAGTTCGAGTTCACCAAAATGCTGTTGAGGCTACTGCCGTTCTTTCTCACCCCGGCAGTAGAGAACTCCCCTGGCCCCGCAGATCCCGCATTGGGGACCGACGCCAAAGCCCCCAGAATCGCGTTCGGGAACGCGGTCGAAAGAAGAACGGTCTGCTCAGTATTGTCTTGAACAGAGACAGTGCCCCATTGCTCGATTAACCCTGACGGGAGCTTCTGGTATCCGTTTGGCGAAAGACTCGCCATAAAACCCTGCCTGAGCTTCTTCGGCGTGACGATCGTCGTGTCATCGGTGCCGGCATCAAACTGCGCCTGCGTGGCGATTTTGGCCGTACCCAGCTTGATTTCCGTGGCCTGCGTCGCCAAAGCCGCGAGCGCGGCAATGTCGATGTTTCCCTGATTGATTGGCGCGTTCCACGCCTTAATGCACCACATGACCGCCAAGTTGCGCGGACGGACAACACCCGTTTGCACCGAGAACTGCGTCGTTGTCGATTGAGTGACGTAAAAACTTTGGTTGCCCAGCTCGTCGAACTCGGTGTTGTTCCAGATATTGCCAGGGCTTGGCGTACCGGAGTTACTTGCGACACCTCGCACATTTGAACCGAGCTGATTACTGCCAATTGCTCGCCCAGCATCCACCCCGCGCCCATGATCCCAACCACGCAGGAATTCCGCCCGCGACTCGGGCAACCGGAAATTGCCCGTACCCTCGCCACCCTTGTTGAACGCCGTACCGAGGAACGCCGCCAGATCGGGATAGACGGCGATGCTTTTGACGCTGCCGTCCAGCTCCAGAAACCCAGGCGCCACCTTGTCCAGCGGAAACGCCACCATGGCGCCTACCGGCAACGCCGAGGCTTGAGCAATCATCGCCTCGATTTCGGCCTTGGTGTAGCTGTCCTTGATACCCATGGCGGCGAGCGTTTCCGGGTTATCACCCGATACGACAATCCCGCGATCGTTGACCTTGACTCGCGTGTATTCGCCCGGGACCTTGTTCTTCGGCAGCACTTCCAGAATGGCCGCGTCGACGTAGGCACGCGAGGCCAGCACAATTGCCGGGTCAATCTTGAGCTGAATGTTGCCCGTGCTGGTGACAATGAAATTCATCCGCACGATCTGCGTGCGCCCCGAGCCTTGCGACAGCAGCGGTTTGAAGCTCGGCGCGCAGTTGGCCACCGCCACCAGATCCCCGTCCGCATCGTAGAGACCGATTTCGCGGATCCACTTACCGCCCTCATCGGCGGGAATGATCTGCTCGGCGATAATTACCGCCGGGTTGATCGGGTCAATCTTCAGTTGGTTGAGCGGCTTGCGCCGCCACTCGTTGATCAGCTTGGTTTGCGACGCGCTGGGGATCGGCTCGGTACCATTGGCATCACCCACGCCCATTTGCGTGATCAGCCAGGGAATGCCGAGCGCGTCGGCGTTCGCCTGCTTGGCCATCCCCACGTTCGTGAGGATCGCGAAAAACTGCGAATTCGCATCAATCATAATAAACGTCCAGGGTATCAATGGTGTGTTCGCGGCCAACCACGCCAAAGCTGCCAGTGACCTCAATGTCACGCATGACGGGCGGGTAAACGTCGATTTCGTCGCCTTCGTAGAGGGCCACCGCGATATTCAAATTGCCTTGAGTTTCCAGGCTGATTGCCAGACCGGTCAGTTGCCGGGTGACGGGCTTGGCATCGTCAATCAGGCGCTCAAGCTCCTGATACATTTCTTCGGTAATGCCGGTATCCAGCACCCCGACCTTCAGCGCGAAGGTGCCCGGCACGCCCTCGGGCACGGTCTGAAACCACTCGACAATCTCGATCAGATAGCCCAGCGGCTCGACCACGCGGCGCAACGCGCCGATGGTGCCTTTGTGCTTGTGGATGTAGTACGACGCCTTGATGGCCGCGCGCTTGGTCGCCTCAGTCCACCGGTAATCCCAGCGATCCACCGACCATGCCCATGCCAGGTGCGGCAGCAAATGCACCGGGCAGGTATCAGCGTTGTAGAGGTCGCGCAGAGGGACAATCGTCTTTTCGAAAAACGCGGCCTCCATGGCCCGTTCCAGTTGCGTGCTGTTGAGCGGTAGGAGACTTTTCATATCAGCCCGCCAGCCTCACTTTGTAGCTCGTACAGAAAGCCGCTTGCGCCTTGGTCGGGGCCAGATCCTGCCACCCGACCAACTCAACCCGGGCAACGCCGGCAACGTGCAACTGAGCGTCAACAGCTGAGCGGGCGACCTCAACGCCCAACCGCTTGCGTGGATTGATCCAGGCTGCCAAGCGGCTTTTCGCCTCGGCCAAACTGGCATCCGCTTCTGGTCCGGCACTGGCCATGTGCAAAATGGCGTCAATCTCGTAACGGATCACCTGCGCGCTTTGCACAGTCACCCGATCACCCACCGGCCGCACGTCATCGTCATTGAGCGCAGCGGCCACCGTCGCCAGCAGCTCTGGCGGCGCTTCGCCTTCCCCGTCCAACCCCAGCACCGTGACCGTGACATAACAGGGCTTCGGGCTTTCGGCCGTGGCGTCTGCTACGAGCCCAGAGGCGTTACGCGCATGCAGGATGTAGCTGTTACGCGGGCCGGCTGTGGTCAAGCCCTCATAGGCCAACTGGATGCGCTCGCGAAACGGATCGTCGTCTTCCATGACCTTGGGAACCGGTGGCACTGCCAGCAGATCCTCGGGCTGAATGACCAGGCGCGTCAGATTGACGTTCGCGCCCAGGTGATCAAGGTCGCCGCGAATAGCGTGCGCCAGTAACAACGCCTTGCCGGCGTCATTGACTCGGGCGCGGTTACCGACCTTGTTGTAAGCCCCGACCTCAAGCACTTTGACCACTGGATCGCTTTCCAGCGCGGCCGTCCAGTTGCCACCCATGTACCCGCGAAAGACGCCTAAACCGTCCTGATAAACCTCTTCGAAGTCCAGAGGCTCCAGCACGGTCGGCGCCGGCAGCGACGACAAATCAACGGTACTCATGCAGCCACCTCCAACGTGACGCCGTCGCCCAGGTACTTCCCGACGATTTGCAGATTGATTTGCCCGCCAATGACGGAAAGGACGCGTACCTGATCGAGTTTCAAACTCGGCTCCCAGCGCCCAAGGGCGCGGGCAACCTCGGCCTGTACGGCGCTTTTCCAGCCCTCGTTAACGGGCAAATCGACAAAGCGGCGCAGCTTGCTGCCGTACTCCATGCGGTGCCGGCGACTGCCCAGCGGCGTGCTTAAGATGTCGCCAATGGCTTGCCGCAGACGCTCGATGCCGGAGATGGGTAGGCCGGTCTGGCGATCCATTCCGATCATCGTTGTCACTCCTTGAACGGCTCGTATTCTTCGCTGGCTTTCAGGAACTTGACCGCCTCGATGTCGGAGGCCGGCACCACGACCGTCGCCTTCTCCACCGGATAGGATCGGTCGGAACCGGGCACGATCACCAGTCGCGACGTGTAGAGCTTGTCGCGGAATTTCAAGGACTCAGGCGATGAGTAAGTTGAGGATGACAATGCCAATTCAGAGGACGCTTGTGCATCGGTTGAGGTCGTATCGATCTTGGCCATGTGGTTCTCCAGGCATGAAAAAGCCCGCACTGGGCGGGCTGTGGTGAGTTGAAATTAATGCGTGTGGTGATTGCTGTTGCCGGTGGCATCAATGATTGCGCCGGCGCTGGTGATGCCCTTGGTAACGTGTAGCGCGCCGTCGATCATCACCGCCGCTTTCAAATTGATGTTGCCGGTGGTCACGTTCACCGCGCTATCGGTCACGACCGCTTCCGTGCTGGCCACTTTGATGGTGACCGTGCCGCTCAGGAGGGTGATGCTGTAGCTCTTGGCCTGCCAGTCGTAGATCAGCGACCCGCCATCATCAAAACGCCAGACCTCGACATGGTCGCGATTATCTGGCGGCGGCCCGGCATTGCCATACAAGCCCGGGACAAATGTGCCTTGTGACACGTCACCGCTGGGACTGATCAAACTGCCCTGCTCGCCCAAAGACGGCGCCCGCCAGTGCCTGGCCTTGCCGGCGGCGATGCTGTGCCAGCGCACCCAGGCGCTGACCCAATCACTGCCATCGGACACCCGACACACCGGCGGCGATGCGGACAGATCCACCGCGACCACGTAGCAAGCCTTGACCGCCCCCGCGATCATGCGGTCATGCTGGGCGCTCGCGTAGCTCACGGCAGATCCTCGGGCCTGAATGGTCCGTCACCCGGTTCAACGTCGCACACCAACGTCCCCGGCGGCTGGTCCGGCCATGGCCATTCCTCAAGGCCGAGATAAACTTGCTGAGTCCACTCCACCAGCCACACCGTGTACCCATCCAGGTGCGGCTGGGTCCAGTCCTGCAGCGATTGCACAAACTCGGCGGGTTCAACTGCCAACCCCCACGTCTGCGAACGCAGCAGTACCGCCAACTGCGTCGCCAATTGCACAGCCTGTTGATGATGGTGCGGCTTGATCGGGTCAACAATGATCCGAGCCTCAAAATTGAAGACCAGCGAGGTTTCGCCGGTGCCGATATCGGTACCCGGCTCGATCTCGGCCACCTCCAGAAACACCGCTGGCAGCAACACGCGATCCTTAATGTCTGGCCAGGCTGCGACGGCCTGCACGCCAGGCAAGTGGGTACGCAGATGCTGCTCTACCGCCCGATAAAGCTGGTCCAGGCTGAAAGGTTCTTCAGACATTGCCGATCCTCTTGAGGTATTTCTGCAGCTCAAAGTTGAGCTCCTGCTTGAGGATCTCCAGCAGGCGCTCATCCGCTTTTTTTACCCAGCTGTCGAAGTGCGGTCGGGCTTGCTCCAGCGACACCTTGGCCTTGGCCAGCGGGAAACGACTGCCGTTTTCGGCAACCCAACCTGAACTCGGTCCGCGACCGGGTGACACTGTGCTGTCGGGGTAGTCGTCCGCGTTGAAATGCTTGCTAGCCGTGCGGATCCAGATGTCGGGCTTATTGCCGTAGACCTTCTTGAGGAAAGCCCCTTGGTAACGCCGCCCTGCCACTGACACGCCGCTGCCGCTTTGCCGCGCCCGGCCGATCCGGCTGGATTCAATGGCATTCAAACCGAACCATAGTTTGCCGCTCGCGGCACCGCCGGAAACCGGATAGCTGCGCAACCGCTGACGGACCGCCGCAACAGCGATTCGCTCTGACCGGCTGACGGCTCGGGCAATGTGCGTGCGCAACCAGCCCAATGTCTTGTTGATCGCACGCCGATGCGCCGCAGCAGCCGCTTTCGGCACCATCTTGGCAAAGTCCTGGAACGCCTGAAAATCTGCGGCCGAGGACTGGATAGAGATCATCCCGCCCCCGGCCGAGGGTTTGAAATAGCTGCCGACACTCATGGCCGCAACCTCAGAATCAAGGCGACCAGACCGTCACCGCTCGGTTCCAGTTGCAGCAGGTCGTAGTCACCACCACCATCCAAGGCGGGCAAATCGACGCTGACCGACATGCCCTGTTCCAGACCGTGCGAATCGCTGACGCGAATCTCGAAGCGCGGCTCGCGCAACCCGGTGTTGAGCTTGCCGAACTTGGGTTGCAGCCAGGGCGCGGCGAACATGCCGAACACTGGCTCGTCGCGCCCCTCGATCCGCGCGGTATCGCCCAGCGTTTCAAACACCACCGCATCAACTTCGGCGATCAGATCGCGAAAGCCCACGGTCAGAGTTCCAGCAGGACCTGCGCACGCGGGCGGGTGCACAGGTGCAGCGGGTTGGACTGAGCTTCACCGGCCATGCCTTTCCCGAACTGCATCGGCTCGATCTTGCTGTAGTAGGGAATACCTTGGGTATTGACCGTTTCCATGTAGTCGGCCGGCGCAAACGCCGAGATGTACAAGTCGGGTACACCTTCGGGGACCAGTAGCGCCTGATCGTCGTGGACGAAAGACACCCCAGCCACCTTGCCACGGTAGCGTTCCCAAGTGATGCCCCCGAGTTCGAAGCTCTCCCGGGCGTCACCGCGCAAGGACGCGGCTTGTTGGCTGTTGAGATAGGTCTCCTCGACCGACTTGTGAACGACGAGTTTGTTCCAGAAATTCTTACCGCAGAAAGCCCGCGAGCCGGTGCTTGTCACGCTACCAAGCGCGTCCTCTTGCATGTCGAGCGCTTCGATACATTTAACTCGAACCTTCGTGTTCGGATCCGCCAGGCCCATGGACAGCTTTTGGCGCTCCACACCGAAGCGGTCATAGAGATTCAGCAATACAGTTTTGCCATCCGCGTCGAGGATCTGGCCATTCAGTGCGCCCATACGCTGGAATTCGTGCGTGGCGTCCAACTGGCGCCGCGCCTTAGCCAGCCGCGCATTAACCACGTCCTGCACCGCCTGCAGCTCAGTACGAGTACCGAAGGCACGGATGCCTTGGATCTCGTCAGCCTTGATGGTGAAGCGCTCAGGCAGGTGCACAGTGTTGAACGGGATCAGGGTGCGCTTGCTGGCTGCAACCACCAGGCCAGAACCACCACGCTCGCCAGCGGGCACCAATGCCAGGGTGTCGCCATCCTTTTCAATCTGCACGGTCAGAGTGGTAATGCCTTCCTCGCGGAACAGCCCCAAGGCGCTGATGCGCCCTGGCAGGTATGGTTGATCGTTGAGTGAAGCGGTCAGCGAGGTAACGGTAAACGCTTCGTCGTCAAAAATGGCGATATCGGCCATGGGTACTCTCCAGAAACGAAAAATCCCGCACGCGGCGGGATGCAAATAAAAGAAGGAACGCTTTAGCGGACGATCAGCGAATGTGCGGCCAGGGCTTTCTCGGCAGCCAGATCGAGGCCGGTCAAATGCGCTTCGCTGACCTCGGCCAACCTCACCACGGCGCGACCGCGACGCAGCACGTCGGATTCACCGAGCGGGCCGTACAGAATGGCGACCGCGTTTTCAGTGCCGTCCTCTGCCGTCGGTTCGTACGGTGCGAATTCGCCGGTAGCGGTCACCAGCCCGAGAATTTGCCCCGGCCACAATGCTGGACCCGCCGCGACATTGATCGCTTCGCGCGAGATCGTGCCGGCGCCCTCAGACAGCAGGAATTCACCTGCATGGATCGGTTCCTGCTTGATGGTCATGCTCGTGCTCCTTTCGCGCCGCGCGCGGTTCCAGTTTGAGCCGCTTGGCGAGCAGCCCAAATCGAGTTGGGGTCAGGTTGTTTGGCCAGCACCTTGGGTGCCGGATCGTCCGCCAACGGCAGACTGTTGTCGATTTCAAAGCCCTTGCCGCTGGTGACAATCTTGTCGAACAGACGCGCCCGAACCGCCGCCGCATCCAGACCGGCCGAGACATACTCGGCGCTGAATTCCGGCAGACGCGCGGCGACGCAGAGGTCGTTCACCGCCTTGGCGCGAGCCAGACCGGCGAGAACGATTTCCTCGCTTTCGAGCTGGGTAGAATTGAGCAGCGGCTCGACCAGATTGCTGATGCCCGCCGCCGTGCAACGCTGAGTAATCATCAATGCCAACTTGGCCGAGTCCACTACAGGCGGCACCAGCGGCGGATCGACAGGTTCAAGTTCGGGATCCGATTCAGGCGGCTCGTCGAGCTGGGCCACCAACTCAACCGGAGCGTGCTGGAACCGTTGCAACACCGCGCCTTGACCGAGGCATGCTTTGACTTTGATGCCGTCGCCGACTTCGTCTGCAAGGCCAAGAGCCACCGCTTCGTTAGCAGTCAGCCAGGTTTCAGCATCAACCATTCGCCGCAGTTCAGCGTCATCGATGTCGGGCGCCTTGGCCTTATAGGCAGCGATGATGGCCTCCAAGGTTTGATCCAATACATCAGCTACACGGCGGAAGTCCTCAGCGCCACCGCCTGCATAGGTGTATGGGTTGTGGATCATCAACATTGCGTTCGCCGCAATTACTACGCGGTGTGCACCGCACACGGCGACACTGGCGGCACTGGCTGCGAGCGCATCGATACGTCCGGTGCAACGCTCGCCCAGACGCGACAGCGCGTTGTGCATGGCCAGACCGTCAAACAGGTCGCCACCAATACTGTTGAACGCGGCGATCACGGGTGAAACACCGTCATCCATGGCGCGCAGGTCCTGCACGAACTGGTTGGCAGTGATGCCCCACGCGCCGATCTCGCCATAGACGAAAACCTCGATCACCCGCTCGGTGGCTTCTCCGCTGGCCTGCAGGGCGTACCAAGTCTTGTCCTGAACCTCGACGCGTTTGCCTGCGCGGTTGTAAATGCGCGGTCGCGCTTGTTTGCTCATGGTTGCTCCTTGTCGTCGGTGTCTTCGACGGCATCAAGGGTGTTGTAGTTGAGGCCCAGTTTTGTGGCCCGTGCCAGATCGGCGGCGTTTTCCAGATCGACCGTTTCGGCGTCGTAGCCCGTGCGCAGCACCATCTCGCTGCGAGAAGAAAACCCGGCCTGTACTTCCATCCGGCGTGCCTGCACGTCCTGCACTGGCTGGATATAGGCCCAGCCTTGAGGCACCCAGCGAGTGCGCAGGTACTGACGGCGTTTCTGTGCGTAATCGTCCAGCACCAGGACGCCAGACAGCACCGCCATGTCCATCCACGCCGCCCGTACTGGACGGCAGAGCTGATGCACGTACACGCTGAATTGCAGTTGTTCCAGACGGCGCCGAAACTCGTTGAGCACCACCCGAAGCGCTCGGTCATTGATGCCGCGCATGTCGCCCGTGAGGATCTCGTAAGGCGTTCCCGACCCTGCTGCAGCAGCCATCAGTTGCTGCCGCATGAAGTCCGGGTAGTTGTTGCCGGCGTCTGGCGGTTTGGAGAACTCAACCTCCTCGCCTGCCCCCAGTTCCTGCATGGTGCCGGGTTCGAGCGCAACCATCGGCGTAAAGCCATCGCGATCCAGATCCAGCAAGGCGCCGGTAACTGGATCGCGTGGCGCTTGTCCCGACTCCGGTGCTGGACGCTTGATGAAACCGGCAAACAGGTTGGCTACTTCCTGACGGAACAGCACCGCGTCGTCGTAGTTGTCCAGACTGCGCAGGCGTTTAAGCACCGGCGACAATCGGGGCACACCGCGCAACTGACCAGGCTCCACCGATTCGAAAATGTGCAGCACCTGAGCCGCCGGCACGCGCACCAGCTGGTTGTAGCCGGCGTTCAGCGAGGCCGCATCACGCGGATGTGACAGGTACATCCAGTACGCCACCCGCTTGCCACCGGGTGTGAACTCGATACCGGCGCGGATGACGTTGCCGGTCTTGGTGCTCTCGAACTTGTCGTGCGGCACAAACTCCGGTGCGAGGATCTGCAGCTGCAGCGGAACCGCCAAACCTTCATCCAGGCTGCGAGGACGCAACCGGACGAAACATTCGCCTGAGGTTTCCACCGTGCGCGCCACCAACGCCTGCTGGCCGTAGAAGTCGGTGCGATCATCCGCGTCCGCCTCATCAACCCAATCCCCCCACAGCTCCTGCAGCAACTTGCGCAGAGCATCGTCGTCGGTTGTGGGTCGAGGAGTGATGCCGGTGCCGATCAGGTTGCTGACACGCTTGTCGATGACGTTGAAGGCGTAAGGGTCGTTGCGAACCGCCGCCCGCGAGCGCGACCGCAGATTGCGCAGGGCCGGAGTGTTGATGCTGTTGATCCCGTTGTCGGGAGCGTCCCAGCCAGTGGAGCGACGCCCTTCTCCAGCGCCTTCGTAACTGGCCTTGATATTGGACGGCAGCACAAATCCGTTACGGGTCAGCGTTGGGAAGTGTCGGGCCATCAGACCCCCTTCCCAGCATGGTAAAGCCGGACCACGCGCGAGCGTGGCCCGGCAGCGCTGGCAAGCGAAGAGCGTATTTCTTCGCGAGCCTTGAGGAGTTCATCGACCGTGCGGTATTCCACGGTGCGGTCGGTGTAGCGCACAGTTTTCTCACCGCGTGCGATGGCCGCCTCAACCGCGTCGAGGTGCTTTTTCGTAAAGGACATATCAGCGTCTCTTCAGGTAGCCGCTAGCTGAGCTGCGGCGTTGAGGGGGAGCTGCCGGTCGCGGTTTTGTCACCGGTGCAGCAGGTGGGGGTGCGGGTTGGGCTTGACGTACAGCAGCGGGTGCTGGTGTTCGCTCAGCATCAAGTCGCTCGCCCTGAACAGGTTTGATGTTCAAGGCGTCATCGAACAAACCGGACTGGGCCAGGGCTTGTCGCACCCTGTCCCAATCGTGTTCCTGGTAGCGGTTGATGCCGAGGTAATGCGCCATGGCGAGGCAGTACACCATCAGGTCGAGCGCTTCGTTGCGCTCGGCCTTGCCCTTCACCCACTCGATGCGCTTATGTCCGCGCACGTAGCGCACGATCTTGCGTTCGGCGACGCACTGGGCGAAAAACTCGTCCGGCAGGTCGTTGGCAAAGTGCAGCGATCCCGGACCGTCCGGGAATGGATAGCGGTTGTAGATCCAGTCTTTCGCGGTGTCGGTGCCGACAAACCACAACTCGGCGCCGTTGCGTTCGGTCTGCCCCTTCCATGTCACGTCGACCATGGATGGACGCTGTGCAATCACGGGCCTGCCAGGCTTGCTCGCGCCCTTGATGGCGAAGATGTTGCGCCAGCGACGGACGCGGCAGAACTGGTAGACCTCATCGGTGTGATGGCCACCGGAGTCGACACCCACGGCGAGGATCGCCAGACCCACACCGCAAGGATGCCGGTAACGGGCTTTGAGTTTCTCGTCCAGCACTGCCCAGGTGCGTTCGTCTGCCGGGTCACCCCAGATGATCTGGTGGTCGACCACCCAGCGCTCCATACCGACGCCGAAGCCCATCACCATCAGTTCCAGACGATTGGCCTGGACGTCGACGGCACCGGTCAGCATCAGCACACCGACCGGCATCGCGCCGAGGGTGTAATTCTCCAGCCGTGCCCGAGCGATCAGCACTTCCGCTTTGGTCTGTTCGAGTGCGCTGTCCCAGACCTTCGCCAGACGAGTGTTGTAGAAAACCTGCATCAGGCTCGTGTCGCCTTGGGCCTGAGCTTTCTTGGCGTCTTCAAACTCCTCGGCAAGGCCGGCCCAATCCATCCAGCCGGTCGGCGAATACAGCGCGTTGAGATGAAAGCCAACGGTTTTGCCGTCGCCACCCGCGTGGGCGCGCCACTCGCCTCGGGCGAGCATGTCGCTCTTGTGGTGTTCCTCGATCAGCACGTCGCATTCAGGTGCTGCGCACTCGTAATGCACAGTGCGGAGATCCTTGCTGTAGTGCAGTCGCTCCCATTCCAACACCTGCATATGACCGCAGGTAGGGCATGGCACGTAGTAGTAGCGCTGGTCGCTGGACTCGAACAGGTCGGCGATCCGCGAGGCGCCTTTGATTGTCGGCGAGCTGGAGAAGTAGATCTTGGCGTTGCGACCGAAGTTGGTCGCCCGCGTCTCTGCCAGCTTGATGGGGTCACCCTCCTGGCCGACGTCATTCTCCCAGCGGTCGACTTCGTCGCCGTAGATATAACGCGCCGACAGCTCCGAAAGGTTGGCCGCAGAACCGGCGGTGGTGACGTACAGCGAGCCACCCTCGAATTCCTTGGTGTCCATCGTGTTGCGTGCGTCCCGCGAACGGGTGGCCGCGACCCGCTCGCGCAGAACGGGAGTGGCCTTGATTGTCTTGCTGATCCGTCCGGAAACCCGCTTGGACAAGCCAAGGCTGGGGAGCAGCGCCAGGATGTTTGACGGCGCCATGTGGATCAGGCCACCCATCCAGTTCAGTGCGATCTGCGTTTTCATCAACTGCGAGGCCACCATGGTGATCACGCGTCTGCAAGGGTGAGCCGGCGACAGGCAGCGCATTGGCTCGCGGGCGTAAGGTGTCCGTGAGGTGCGGTACTGGCCGGGCTCAGGGGCACCGGTGTCACGCGGGATTCGCATGTACTCGTCGGCCCATTCATCGATCCAGAGATCGGGGTCTGGGCGCAGTCCACGGAAATAAGCCTCACGGTACACCTCTGCACCGTCAGGAAATTCCGTGTGCATAGGTTCAGTCCGTTGTCATGGCGTGCTCAAGATCTGCTGAAGAGAGCCGCTCGGCTTCCTCCAGCGTTCGACGGAAGGTGGCGGTCAGGTGTTTTTCGATCAGCCAAGGATCGGTCATGGCGGCGAGATCGTGGGACAGCTGTGGTAGCGGCCCGAACAGCTGATCGCGCAGCAAGCGGCCGGCGTTGTAAGCACCGGTTTCGACCGCCTCCTTGGAGACCAACGAGCCTTGGGCTTTGCCCAGCTCGATCTCCGCCAACTTGGCCATGTTGTGCTCGCGCAGGGCGCGGGCCTTCTGGAAGTCGGGGAGTTTGCCGTCGACGGTAAGCACCTGCGGCGGCGCAGCCGTGGAAGTCGGCTCGGTCTGGGTGGACAGTTGGCTGTAAACGTCACGCTGAATCCGGTCCTGCTGGTGTCGTTCAGCGACGGCGACCTTGCTAGGATCTGCGGTGTCGCGAATCAGCGCTTCGGTGGCATGTACATCAACCTGTTTACCGTTGGGCGAAAGCACCAGACGGTTGTTGTCTTTTAGCCAGGTGATGTAACTCGGCGACCTGCCGAGCCGGGCCGCGAAGGCACTCTTCGACAGGTAGGTTGGTTCTGTCATGAGCCCTCCTTTTTCAACGTTTTTCAATGAATCCTTTCAAGATTTCAATGATTGAAATTTCAGTAAGCTGGGGGCGCTCCCGCTAACACTTTCCCGCGGGTTTCCGACCCCGTGTCCTTCAGATACCCCTAGGGTCCCCGGCGGTTTTCGGCGCCCCAGATCGGTGCATCACCCCTGCTCGCCCCCGGCGGGCGGGACTTCGCAGACGCCCAGCCGCTTGGCAGCCCAGCGTTCGTACAACCCGATAGCAACATCGGCACCGGCCATTGCCGTCAGGCAACCCAAGGCGCCCGCCGTCCAGATCGTCATGCCGGCCGCGATCATCAGCATCATCGCCGACACCCCGCAGACAATGCAGGCACCGGATCGAAGCGCGAGGCGGCGCAACAACGCCCAGCCCCGCGCCCCATCCTTGTCAGCCCGCCACATCTCCCCCGATACGCCGCCGACCAGGGCCAGGACGATCACTAACCAGATTGGCATCTCTGCCAGCGCTTGTTGCTCGTTTGTCATCGCCAACCCCTAAACGCAAAAACCCGGCGCAATGGCCGGGTTTGGTGGTGTGGTGCCTGCAGCTCTCTGCGGTCGCACCTATCGAAGATGACTACTTTTTACAGGTCGATTCCGGTGGCAGCAACCCTGTTTTAATGCCACCCGGTGAATAAGTGGGTAACACAGGGTGAACGCCTAGCGAATGTCGGCGAATACACCACCATGGCATTCTGTTGTTACGGTGCTGTCCCATACGTCCCACTTTTCAGAATCGAAGTAGGACGCCTGAGAGCGCCTAAATTCGGGGCTTCGCCCCACTGTCCCACTTATCTTTCTCCTTTCTCGTGTAAAGGAAGAAAATTAAAGAACACGCGTTCGCGCGTAAGCGCGTGCTGCTGCCCGCTATGCACACATGGGCGGGAGGCGGACGCAAGCGGGACGGTGGGACAGCCCAACAACGACAAGGCCCGCACCTGTCCCACTGCATCAAATCGCAGCGAGACAAGACGGGCCAGTGGGACAACCACAACCGGATCGATGCCTGGGGTCACGCAGCCATCCCCATCATCACACCGAAGATCTGCAAGTGCGCGTCGTGCAAGCGCTGGTAATACGTGTCGCGGCCGCAACCGCAATGGGCGTACCGCAAACGCATATCCACATCGTGCGTGCAGTAATGCTCACGCACGACCGTCACCAGCTCGGGCGCGAGATGCTTGTTCACGATCAGTTCGATGTCCAACGAACTCTCCAGCGGCGCACGGAAGGCTCGTCGCCCCCGAATCAGTTGACCATTGGTCTCCATCATCATGGCGACCATATTCCCACCTGCGAGACCTCCGCTTGAGAGATCCGAATGTAGGTCCAGTGCCCACGACCGAAGAAGCGAATCGATCTCCTTAATCATCGAAACAAGGCTCCTCGAACGCTTCGCGCTGCAACGCCGAAGCACCGCCCCACCCTGCCGGCTTCTTGTAAGCCCACGGCCGCTGCCCACTTTTCACCAGTGCAGGCAACCGCACACGCCGCCACCCCAGCCGATGCATGATCGCCCCGACACGCATCTGCTCTGGCTTGCCCCAATGCCCAAAGTCCAGCTTCAGCGCATTGGCCAGCACCTCGCTGCCCGTGGTGGTCTCGCCGATCTGCGACTCCTCGAGCCAGGTCAGAATCGGACCTTCCCACTCATCCACCACAAAACGCTCGTCCTGCTCCTCACCGAACATCGACGCCTCATCCAGCGTCACCCACCAAAGGTCACCCGCGTCGTAGCAAAACACAGCTTCAGCCCAAAGCTGCTCGCGAATCGAGCGCAACAATTCCAGATCCACCTTGGTACACGCCACCGGCCAGTAACGCCGGTTACCGGTCGCGTCCTTCAGGTACTCGTCCTGGTTAGTCGTACCAACGAACACGCACTGACGCGGCACGTCCATTGTGCGGCGGCCATAGCTCTCGCGGTAGGTATCGGTGGACGCGGAGAAAAACTGCTTGGCCTTGGTGCTCTCGGCCTTGTTGAAACTGTCCAGCTCACCCAGCTCGACGATCCACTTGCCCCGGATCGCCTGAAACCCATCCTTGTCGCCCAGGGCAAACGGCGTATCCATGAACCACTCACCACCGAGAATGCTCATCGCCGTCGACTTACCGGCGCCCTGCGCGCCCTCAAGGATCATCACCGAGTCAGCCTTGCAGCCAGGCTTCATTACCCGCGCCACGGCTGACAACATCCAGCGCTTGCCCACCTTGGACGAATAGTCGGTGGCTTTCACCCCCATGACGTCTGTGAGCCAACTTTCCAAGCGCGGCACGCGATCCCATTCGAGCTTGCGCAGGTACTGCCGCACCGGATGAAACGCATGGTCATGCGCAACCACACTCACCGCCTCGATCACATGCGAGGCCTTGACCCGCAAGTTGTACTGCTGCGCGAGCCACTTCATCACCCGCACGTCATCAATGTCCGCCCAATCGCCGGTGCCACCACCATAAGGCGCCGCACGCAGCTTCACGATCTTCGAACTGAACGCGCTGTAGCTGATCACCCCGGCCCAACGTTCGTCATTGGCCAGGATCAACTCGACGTTCTGCATGTGGGCAATCAACGCGCCGCTTTCACTGCGGGCCAGCATGTCCTTCCAGCCACCAGCGGCCGGCGGCTTGACCACCGCCAGCACCTGACGACGCACCGCTTCCAAACCTTCCGCGACATGCAGGTCGTTGAAGTCGGTCCACTTGGCTTCCCGCTCTCCGGAAAAGATCGGCGCGACCACCTGACCACCGACAATCAGCGCCGCGTTGTTCGCTTTCTCTTCACCGGGGTTCCACGCATCGCCATTCGGCTTCGTGGTCTTCCAGTCATCATCTCGGCAGATGATCAGCGGGCAACCAGCGAAGCGCTCGCGCATGGCCTTGCAAACCACCAGCAAATTGCCCGCATCAAACGCAACGGCCACGGTCAGTGACGTGGCCATATGCAGGCTTGCGCCGGTCGCGTAGCCTTCACACACCAGCACCGGCTCGCCCGGATCCGGATGCGGCCCTATCAGATGGAAAGCCCCCTCTTTGGACATGCCGTAAGGCCAATAGGATTTGTCCCGGCCGGTGTCCTCTTGCTTGGTCGGGAACACCACCTGCAGGCCGACAATCTCGTCGCGCACATTGCTCATCGGCACCAGAAACGCACCAGAGCGCGGCGCGTATCGAACGCCGAAGCCAACGATCTGCTTGCGGTCCAGATAGTCACTACGGCCCTTTTCCGGCATGCGCTTGAACATCCCCGCCGCCCGGTTCGCCGCACGACGTGCCGCATTGGCCGAGATCTCAGCCGCGCGGCGTTTGGCCTCCTCCTGTCGAGCACGCATGACCTCGCGCTCTTCAGGCGACATCCGCCCGGCCTTGACCTTGATCTTCTGAGACTCGCCCGAACGCCAGTCACCGAACGCACCGAAGATCAGCGTCTCGCCTTTCTCCGTGTGCTGTTCATGGACGACATACCAGCCATTCTTTTCCTTGCCCTTGTCCTGCGAAGTCTTACACCGGGTCAGCTTGCCAAACACCAGCGGCTGCGCAGGCTCAAGACCGTAGTCCGCGAATTGCCCCAATACTTCATCGAGCATGGATGGCCTCCATGATCTCCTCGACCTCCTGGCAGCTCACGCATTGCGTGCAGCCAGGAACAGCTAAACGCCGTCCCTCGGGGATTGGGCTGTCGCAGTTTTCACAGAATAGAAACGAATGCGCCGCCAATGCAGGTTTAGCGGCGTTGCGTGCAGCGAGCGCCTGATCGATACGCTCCTGCACCAGGTCATTTGCGAAGTCAGCAATGTCAGCCACGATCAACACCCCGCGTCGTCTGGTTGACATACGTGGCGCGGTTGAACAACCCCAACAGCCCCTGAATCCCACGGAATACCTGCAGGCGAATCGCTGCGAGTTCCTCATCGGAAACCACCCCGTCGCCAATGCTCTTGGCCCAGGTATCCGCCAGATCCGCAACTTGCCGGAAGTACTCGGCAATCCCGGTGGTCAGCGTTTCGGGCATATCGTTGGTGTACGCCTCAGCCAGCTCCTGCCAAGTCGTGTCACCGACCAACGCATGCACCGCATCCAAAATGCGGCGATCCTTGGTCAGTTCCAGAATCTCGCCGAACTCTTGAATGTTCACCGTGTGGCTGGGGTGGGTTGGGGACAGCTTGTGCTGCAGCGTGGTCGCATTGCGGCCGGTGGTAGCGGCGATGGCGGCGGCGCCACCGGGGTAGTCCCGGGCAGCATGGTAAAGCGCGAGATCGAGCGGCAAAACTTCCCGCTGCGCCCGCTCTACGGAGCTCAGAATGATACGGCTCATGGCATTAATCCTTGTAAGTTGCCAGTGCCGCGCGACATGCAGTGGTGATACATTTGCCGCGTGGCTTGAAAGGGCCCAAACGCCGGCTAGATCTTCGGGATCGACACCGGCACCGTGCCGGGGCGAGCAATCCGTTGCTCACCCCTGGCGCAACAGCTGCCCAATCTGTGGTGGAAAAGGCAGCAACACCAAGGCTTCCGAGCCTTGGAAAAGCGCGATAAAGGGAGGTGGTTGCATGTGGTGTGCCCGCCTACCTTTATCGCGACCCGACAGCGCTGTGGTGGTGCGTGTCGGGAGGAACTGGGCGACCTATTGGTCGCCTTTTTTCTAAGCTACGTTCTTAAAATCGATCTCTGGTGGAAAGACATCATCAAGCGAGCATTTGATTCCGAGCTGATTCAACGCGGCCGTAATTGCTCGAGACTCGGCGAGTCCGGCTATTCGACGTCCAGACTCATAATTACTTATCCGCGTCTGCGTCCAACCCAACATCGAAACTAGATCTCGCTGCTTGATACCCGCTTTCTCTCGATAATCAGCAATCCTGTTCATAAATACCTCCTGTAACTGGAGCGCAGAATAAACACGATTCGTGATTTTTACAACACGCAAAGTGCGATAAATTTATTTCAATGCGTGGTAAAAAAGGCAAATGAACACACTAGGCTCACGCATCAAATCACTCAGGAAAGCCAAAGGCATGAGCCAGAAGGATCTGGCTCTCGCCTGTGGCTGGGAATCACAATCTCGCATCGGCAACTATGAGAAGGATCAACGCCAGCCGAACCTTCAAGATCTAGGGAAGATTGCCGCAGCCTTGAAAACTCCGCTGACAGAGCTGGTAAAAGACGTCGAAGGGCCAGTACCTCACTTAGCTGGTGATGCACTGGGGAACATTTTCGACATCAGATTTCCTCCTCGACTCAAGAGCAGTCAGAGTGAAGGGTTAACGTCAGCAGGACGAGCAAAAACAGGGAGCGTTCCGGTGGTTGGAACAGCACAGCTGGGTAATGAAGGGTATTTTGAAGCGCTTGATTTCCCTCCAGGCCATGGCGATGGATATTTGAGCATTCACAGCGATGACCCAGATGCATATGGCTTAAAGGTTACCGGCGATAGCATGCTTCCCAGGATCAAAAATGGCGAATATGTGCTCATCGAGCCTAACAAGAATTACTTCAGCGGCGACGAAGTAGTGGTAAGGACTATAGAAGGCCGTACGATGATCAAGGAGTTCATCTACCTGAGAGATGGGATGTACCGCTTGGATAGCGTGAACGCCGAACACCCGCCAATCCATATCGCCGCTAGCGATGTGATTGAGATCCACTTGGTGGGCGGAATTCTCAAGTCCTCACGTTTTTTGCACGCTACGTGACAAAATAATCACATTTCGTGTTGACTTAAAAAACACACTGCGTGATATTTGCCTCACTCTTCCACCACAGAGCGAGGCAAAACCATGCACACCACAGCAACACTGCACGTCCACCCGGCCGGCGCTGACCCCACCCGAATCTTCGAGATCCGCCGCCTAGCCCGCGAGAGCGGCTGCATGTTTGTTACCAGCAAACCGAAGCAGCAAGCTCGCACCGCACCCACCCCATTCGATCCGAACGGCGGGGGGCACGCGGCATGATCAAGTACAAAATCGACAACCGTACCCTGCAGCTGCTCAACGCCCAGGTCAACCTGACCGAGACCTTCAACCATGTCCTCAGGACAGCGCCCAAACGTGAGTGCCTGGCATTCCGTCTCAAGGTCGAACGCGGCACAACGGAGAGCACCTTCGTCGTCGAGCTGGGCAGCGAACGCCACACGCTGACTCTGCAGAACGACAAGAAAACGCACCTCAAGCTGGCCGACTTCATCGAAGAAATCGCCAATGGCCCGTTCGACGCGAGCAACACCAGCGACCTGGTGCACCGCCCGCACGCCAGCCGCGAATTTGGCCGCTTCGAAGTCTCGGACAAGCAACGCGTGTTCGAGCTGGTACGCACCGGCGGCGTGCTGAGCCTAGACATGGGCTTCGACTACCCCCTACAGGTCGCGCTGCACCGCACGCAATCGCGCTCGGGCGTCACCACCATCCTGAGCATCGGAAACAAAAGCCCGCACACCCGCTGCTTCACCGCCTACGGCACCGATGTCGAGATCTACGGCAAGGTCACCGAGTCCATCAACCACCTCGCTGCAGCGGCCACCCCAGCCGCGCACGCGGCATGAGGAGGACGCCATGGAACGCAACCTCGCCCAAGCCGCAACCCAACTCGGCCTCACCCGGCCAAAGCTCATCGCTCGCATGCGGGAAAAAGGCCTGCTGAACGAGAGGAACCTACCGGCCTACCCCAACCGCGACCGCGATTACCTGCGCATCAAGGACGGCCAGTGGTACCACGAGCAGCTCGGCATGCAGTACAGCCAGTCGACCAGGGTGAAACAGCCCGGCATCCGCTGGCTAGCCGAACAGCTGGGCATCGACCTGCCTGCCATCCCGGCAGACAACCGTGACGTGGCCTAGGGAATACGCCCGCCAGATCATCGCCATGCGGACACGAGAGGAGCGCAACGCCGCGCTCCTTGAAGTGCCCGAACATCTGCGCGAGCTGACCAAACGGCACTGCCTGAACGCCTGGAATCACCCAGGCAGAAAACAACGCAAGGAGGCCCAACAAAGCCATGAGTAACACAGCACAAAACCCGCTCCGCCTGCTCCCCGCCCCGGAGTCAGCCACCGTCGAATTGCTCTACCGCATCTTCGGCGACGTCCTGATTCCGCTGGACAAAGTGCGCGAGCAGTACTTCCGCAACCTCAACGAGCAATCGTTCGTGGCCGAGATCAGCAGCGGCCGCATCCAGCTTCCCATCACCACGCTGGACACCAGCCGCAAAGCACCGAAGTACGCCCACATCCGGCACGTCGCCTCACTGATCGACATCCGCGCCTACAAGGCCGACGAAGACATGCAGCGACAGCAGGACGACACCAACGAGTAACACCGACTAACCAAACAGCTGCCACCACCAGCCAATGACATCACCAGGAGCACACCACATGACTGCAGTTCAGATCTGCGCACTCATCACCCTTATCACCTTGGCTGGATTACTAGTCTGGGCCGGTTACTTCATGGGACACGGCGACGGCATGTCCGCCGGCAGGAAAGAAAGCGACAACACCCTGCGCGCTGAAAGTGCCAAGACCATTCGCGAGTTGAGGGCCTCTCTCGACTTTATCAAGGCTGACCACGCCCACTTGGCGCAATTCAGCAAACGCCTTCAGCAAGCATTGAAGCTTGGTGAAACCGAACGCCAGACGTTGCTCGACATCGCTGAAAAGCTCCGCATTGCCGCCGACACGTTCGCAGCCTTTCGCACAGGGAAGGCACTCGAGCGCGAAACCCGCGCCTTGCGCGATCAAGCGCTCGCCATCGCAGCCCTGCTTGATCCAGCCAATCAGGAGAGCGCCGCATGAGCCAGATCGGCCCTCAATCCAACAACCACCGCAACCCGGCTCACGCCTCAACAGCGGTTGATGAACCAACGCGCATTCGAACCTCGGAGAAAAGCGGCATGCGAAAGGACCAGCACAACACCCAATTCACGACCGCTTTGCTCCGCAAGAAAACCAGCGTCGACACACTAGAAACAAACAGCCTCTGCTGCGCAGCAGCAGGCATTATCGCTCCCTCCAGCAGCACCACCGAGGCGCTTATACCCCACGAAAAGCTGCGCGAGGCAGCCACACCCAATGCAACGCTAATCGCTCAGAATCGCCCGCCCGCGCAGCCTGCTGTGGGGTATACGCACCCTGACAGCAACTCTGAAAGCCCATCACAAAAAGCCGTCGACGGGATGCAGATCGACGAACGCGTTGAGTTCGAGAAAGAGTTCCCAGTCCCCGAAGGCCTGCAGTACTGCACTCAACGAGGCACGTACATCACCGCACCAGGTGCGAAGACATCCGATTCGTTCGCCCGTGAGCATTACGCGTACCGGGCCGGCTTCGCCGCATGGAAGCGCAGAGCATGGAAGCACGCCGCACTCGTTGGCCAGCAAACCAAAGGAGTTCGCCCGTGATCAAGCGCACTCTCAAGCACTTTCACATGTGCTGCGGCCTGGGCGGCGGAGCCAAGGGATTCAATCGGGCCAAGCCTATCGTCGGGCACATACAAGCCGAGTGGCAGTGCATCGGTGGCGTGGACGTAGATCCGGCAGGCCTACGCGACTTCCAGCGCCTTTCTGGTGTGCCTGGCACACTGATGGATCTGTTCACCCGCGACCAATACACACGGTTCCACGGTAAAGAGCCACCAGCCGGCTGGACTGAGGCGAGCGCCGACGATCTGCGCCGCGCCGCCAGCAACGAACGTCCAGATGCCGTGTTTATTTCCAGCCCCTGCAAGGGCGCTTCGGGCTTGCTGTCGGAAACAATGAGCCTGACGCCGAAGTACCAGGCCCTGAACGAGCTGACGTTGCGATGCATCTGGCTGATGTGTGAGGCGTGGAAGGACGACCCGGTGTCGTTGATCGTCTTCGAGAACGTTCCTCGCCTTGCCACCCGTGGCCGCCACCTGCTCGACCAGATCAACAAACTGCTGAACCACTACGGATACGCAGTCGCCGAAACCACGCACGACTGCGGCGTCATTGGCGGACTGGCCCAGAGCCGCAAGCGCTTCCTGCTGGTCGCCCGCCACATCGAAAAAGTGCCGCCGTTCCTGTACGAACCGGAAAAGAAGACGCTGAAGTCGGTCGGCTCGATCCTCGGTCGCATGCCGCTGGCCGGCGATGTCGAAGCCGCGGGCCCGATGCACCGAGTGCCGGCGTTGCAATGGAAAACGTGGGTTCGCCTCGCCCTAGTCACCGCCGGCAAGGATTGGCGCAGCCTGAATGACTTGGCGATCGAGGATGGTTACCTGCGTGACCTGGTGATCGTGCCGAAATACCGCGCCGGCTATCTCGGTGTGCATGAATGGCAGGACACCGCCGGAACCGTTGCCGGGCGAAGCAGCCCAACGAACGGCGCGTTCTCGGTAGCAGATCCGCGCGCCAAGGCAGGCGCCCTGCAATATCAGCAGTACGGCGTGCGCCGTTGGGACGAAACGAGCGGCGCGGTAATCGGCGTCAAATCGCCCGGGCAAGGGACGTTCAGCGTTGCTGATCCTCGCCGGCCTGGTGATGGCTTTGGCAAGTATCTGGTAACGCCGTTCGACAATGCCGCAGGAACGGTCATCGCCGGCAGCACCACGGGGCAAGGCGCTTTTGCGGTTCAGGATCCTCGGTATCACAACTGGCACCCAAGAGCGAGCAGCCGGAAGCTTAGCGTTTGCCCTTGGGATAAAACTGCTGGGACTGTCACAGGATCGCAGCAGGTAGCCAGTGGGGCATTGTCGATCGCAGACCCGCGCCCAGGCATGAAGCGCACGAAGGGCGACGCGTACCTGACTGGCGGTCACTACGGCGTCGTCGGCTGGAACGAGCAATGCGGCGCCGTATCGGCCAGCGCAAAGCAGGACAACGGTCGTTGGTCTGTGGCGGATCCCCGCATGCCGGAAGCCAATGACCGTCTGACCTGCGTTATCGAAAGCCTCGACGGCACCTGGCACCGACCATTCACCACGCTGGAGCTGGCTGCGCTGCAAAGTTTGGTCGAACCGGAAGAGCAGTTCGAGCTGGACGGCCTGAGCGATCAGGCATGGCGCGAGCGGATCGGCAACGCGGTACCGCCGGCAGCCGCCGAAGCAATCGCCCATGTGATGGGCACCACCCTACTGCTGGCCGAAGCCGGCGAAACCTTCATGCTGAGCAACATGCCGGTGTGGGTGCGCCCTGTTGCAGTGGGATTGAGCGTGAGTCAGAGGGAGGAGGCAGCATGAGCGCTGCAGAGAAAATTGATTTTCAAATCACACCAGGCGCTTGGTTCCGCCAAGACCTGCTTTATCCAGTGTTCGGACTCAGCACAGAAGCTGTCCGCAAGTATCGTTCTCGCGGTCTGTGGCTGGAGGGCAAACACTACCGTACCGACCCCGCCAATGTGCTGGTTTACAACAAGGAAGCAATTGAAAAGTGGATGGCAGGTCAACCATGAGTGACAAGATGCCCACAGGTGTCGAGATGAACGGCAAACAGCTGCGCATCTGGTTCATCTTCAATGGCCAGCGATGCCGGGAACCACTTGAGGGGATCTCGAAGGTTAACAAAGCTGCGATTGCCTATGCCGACAACAAACGTCGCACAATCCTTGCAGAGATCAAAGAGGGCCGCTTTGACTATGCGGCCCACTTCCCCAACTCTCCCAGGGCAGCAATGTTCACCGGGACTGGCGGACCGTCTCTCAAGCGCACCGTGAAGGAAGGTATCGACCGATGGTTGGAGGTTCAGCGCGCACTCAAAGCATCAAGTACCGTTGTTAACTACGTCAGCAAGGCCAAGCACGTCGAAAACAAATTCGGCAAACGCCGAATCGTGGACATCAGCAAGAGCGATATAGAACTGTTTCAAGCGCAACTGCTGAAGCAAGGCCTGGCCCCAAAGACAGTAAACGACATCTTCACCGTCGTCCGAGGCGTCTGGGCTGACGCCTTCGGAGACGGCATCTTGAAAGCCAACCCACTGGACCGAATCAGCAACGTCGGTTCGGACGTCGACCTCGAGCACGCCGATCCCTTCAGTCGCACCGAGATTGATTTGATCGGCAAAGCGGATCCGGAACGACGACCCGATACCAGGATGATTGAGTTCAACTGCTGGGCCGGACTATCGCTATCCGAACTCATCGCACTCGCTGTTGAGGACATCGACCTTGATGCCGGCTTGGTGCATGTCCGACGCGCGCTAGTCGTAGGCGAGTTCAAAGTCCCGAAAGAACGCTCCCGGGTGAGAGTCGTCGAGCTGATAGACCC
Source organism: Pseudomonas sp. AIG (assembly GCF_977020205.1). Classification (NCBI taxonomy): domain Bacteria; kingdom Pseudomonadati; phylum Pseudomonadota; class Gammaproteobacteria; order Pseudomonadales; family Pseudomonadaceae; genus Pseudomonas; species Pseudomonas sp. AIG. Next base: position 108,327 of record NZ_CDROCK010000004.1, read on the forward strand.
TGCACTGGAACTGATGCGAGAGATCGTTGCGGCGGCCAGGGAAGCACCCGCCGAAGAGATCACCGTTATTCAGCGCGACAACATCACGTCGAAGAGGATGAAAGTCAGGTTTCTTTTCCGCAGCTCTACCAGCGGCTTGATGTGGAGCGGCAAGACACTGAGCAACTGGTTTACAGCTCACCTGAAAAAGGCAGAAGTGCGACACCGAGGCGCCAACCAGTGCCGCCACACGTTCGCCAGTCAAATGCTTTCAAGCTATGTACCGGTCGAATGGGTGGCCAAACAACTTGGACATGCCGACACTACAATGGTGCGAAAGCACTACGGTAGATGGATACCAAAAGACACCAAGAGCATGGCGGGAATTGTTTCCAAAATGCTTGGATTTAGAGTGGATGAGTAAGGCTGCGAAAGACCACAACTTGCATATATTTTTCAGCCCGCCTCGAAATTTTGATACTCCATCCAATCCAATGCCGCCTCGAAAAACTCAGTGACCCTCAATAAGAGTGCAGCCATATACAGATCCATTTCTTTTTCATATGCAAAATACGCAGTTACATCTTGGATGTTTGATGTGATTTGAGTCGCGTAGTCTGCATTCGGATTGACAGGCTGCGCACCATACTCATCGGCAAGCAGCCTGATCTTATCCGTCAGCACAAGCCAATTAAGGGCATGCTGTGGGGATAAGCCAACAGCCAGGCTGAGAGCATGCTGGAAATCCTGGTAACGAGAGTGTCCAGTCTGCATTGCAAATTTGAGTTGAAGAAACGCAGCATCACCGTCAAGAGTATCGAGAGTTGATTTAAGCTTCGAACGCTTGAGGACGATTAAATCGAGTGAGCTGAGAGACCTCTCATGACCAAATATGCTTGCCTTATCGTATGCATCGACTACAGACGCAACCAGCAAATTCAAAACCCGCAAGGTTTCAACCTTTTTGCGGTGACTCGGCAACAGCTCAATAATCACATAGAACACATATGCAGATATGAGTCCGACAAGCAGATCGCTGGTGACGCTGATCGTTGCGTCTGCACATAGAAATGCGGCAATAGCCCCGCCTTCCAGAAACGGCAACAAGGGCAACCTAAGATTTACCAAGCAAAGTAGTGCGAACACCAACACTACAGCCACCAACAGCCAACGCTCTCGTGCTTCCTGCCAAATCCACATACATAACTCCCTGATACCCCGAAATGTCGCGTGCGCCCTCGCCAGTTGCGTAAGCCCCAACGTCACCCCTCCGGAATTGGCTAGGGCTTACAAGGGCTTGGAGCGTCCTCACGATGCCATTTTTTGCCCTAAAAATGCCCTAACCGAAAGCCCAGAAACGAAAAAGCCCCCGTAATCAGCAATGACTACGGGGGCTTCGTCTTATTCAATAATGGCGGAGAGATAGGGATTCGAACCCTAGGTACCGGTGAAGGTACAACGGATTTCGAATCCGTCCCATTCGGCCACTCTGGCATCTCTCCAACGGCGCGCATCATAACAACACTTTTACCGAAAGCAAACCCTCTTTCGAAAATTTCTTCGTGCTATCAGATGCTTGCGTCGATTAAAGCGGTACGCCCAGACGATTGGCGACTTCTTCGTAGGCTTCGATGACGTCACCGAGGCCCTGACGGAAGCGGTCTTTGTCCATCTTCTTCTTGGTGTCCTTGTCCCACAGACGGCAGCCGTCCGGGCTGAACTCGTCGCCGAGGACGATCGAGCCGTCGCTGAACACGCCGAATTCAAGCTTGAAGTCGACCAGCAGCAGGCCGGCGTCGTCGAACAGTTTGGTCAGGACTTCATTGACCTTGAGCGACAGTTCTTTCATGCGAACCAGTTGCTCGGCGGTGCCCCAGCCAAATGCCACGACGTGGGATTCGTTGATGAACGGGTCGCCCTTGGCGTCGTCCTTCAGGAACAGTTCGAAGGTGTAAGGGTTGAGCTTCAGGCCTTCTTCCACGCCCAGACGCTTGACCAGGCTGCCGGCGGCGTAGTTACGCACGACGCACTCGACCGGGATCATGTCGAGCTTCTTCACCAGGACTTCGTTGTCGGCCAGCAGTTTGTCGAATTGGGTCGGGATGCCGGCCGCTTCGAGTTTCTGCATGATGAAGGCGTTGAACTTGTTGTTGACCATGCCTTTGCGGTCGAGCTGCTCGATGCGCTTGCCGTCGAACGCCGAGGTGTCGTTGCGAAACAGCAGGATCAAGCGGTCAGCGTCGTCGGTCTTGTAAACCGATTTGGCTTTGCCGCGGTAGAGTTCTTCACGTTTTTCCATGATGGGCTCCGCTTGCTAAGTAGGTGGGCTAGGCGATGTGGCGCCAGTCGAGCCCTGAATCTTGATCGGCCAGTTGCAGCCAGTCCGGGTCGCACCCGAGGGTGTCGACAAAACATTGCCGGGCCAGCTGCGGCAGGTTGTTCTTGCTGCTCAGATGGGCCAGAACCAGGTGTTGCAAGCCCTGCCAGCCCAACTCGGACACCAGGAAAGCCGCCTGATGGTTGTTCAAATGTCCCAGCTCGCCGCCCACCCGCTGCTTGAGAAAGTACGGGTAATGACCACGGGCCAGCATGTCGCGACAATGGTTGGACTCGATCATCAACGCATCGAGGTCCCGATAACCGTCCAGCACCCGCTCGCAGTAGGAGCCCAGGTCGGTCAGCAGGCCGAAGCGCCGCTGCTCGTGATCACTGAAGACATACTGGGTCGGTTCCTGCGCATCATGGGCCACGGCAATGACCCCGATGTTCAGTGCACCGATCTGCAGTTGCTCGCCGCCGGCCAGAAAGCCTGCGGGCTCGATCGGTTTGCGCATCCCGCGCAGTGTGCCGCGACTGAGGTAGACCGGTAGATTGTAGCGCCGAGACAGCAAACCCACGCCATGCACGTGGTCGGCATGTTCGTGGGTCACGAGTATCGCGCTCAGTTGCGCCGGGTTTACACCCAGGCGCAACAGGCGTTTTTCGGTTTCCCGCAGGGAAAAACCACAATCCACCAGCACATACGTATCAGCACTGGCGATCAGCGTGCCGTTCCCTTGGCTACCGCTGCCGAGAACGGCAAAACGCATGGTTGATCAGCCCAGGTTGTCCTGAATCACGCTCAACACTTTGCGTGCCACTTCAGCCGGCGCGACGGTGTTGATGTTTTTCTCGACGGTCACCTGAATGTTCTCGCCAACCTTGCTCAGGCGAACCTGATAACGCTCGGCACGGGCTTCAACTTCTTCCTTGCTTGGCGCACTGCCGAACAGGCTGCTGAAGAAACCAGGCTTGTCGTCTTTCTTCTCGGCTTTTTCGGCCAGGTTGATGTAGTACAGGCCGAGGCTGCGGTTGATGTCTTCAACGCGCCATTCGCCCTGTTCCAGTGCACGGCCAACGCTCGACCAGGCACGGTCCAGATCGGTACCGACGTTCAACACCGGGTTACCGCTGCCGTCTTCGCTGAGGCTGACACGGCTTGGCGTATCGAAATCACGCGAGGCCAGCATCGACACCGAACCGCCCTTCTCGGAAATCCGGCTCATGCTCGCGAGCATGTCGTCGACCAGTGCTGCGTCCAGGCCAGTGTTGACCGAACGGTTGGTGAAGGCCACGTCAGCAGTGCTGCCGGCAGGTCGCTCGGCGCTGACCACGTAGATTTCACTGGTATTGCGCTGCACACCCGGCTCGATACGTACGCGCACGCGGGTTTCGCTGTCACTGGCGATGCCGGCTGCGCTCAGGCGCTTGGCCATGGACGCGGACAGTTCATCGGAATGCTGCCAAGTGGTGGTGAATTCGCCGGTTTGCGGGCGCTGTTCATCCAGACGGAAACCGTTGTCCTGGAAGAACTGCACCGCCACTGGCCAGACTTCGGCCGGTGGGTGCTGGGCCACGACCCAACGCGAATCACCGCTCTTCTGCAGCGAGTAATCGCTGGCATCGGCAACGGCCGACAGCGGCTGAGGACGCGGCACAATGTATTCGCCCTTGGCGGTGTCATCAGCCACGTTACGCGGGATCGGCAACAGCGGATCCAGACGTTTGGAAGTGCTGACTTCCGGCGGCAGTTGCATCGGTGCAGTCTGTTGCGCTTGCAGGTAATCGCTACCACGGTCGCGGAAATAACCTTCCGGCCCCCAGACCCATCCGCAGCCGCTGGTGCTGGAGATAATCAAGGCAAGTGCGGAAAGTCCGGCCATTCGCTTCATGCGTTGTACTTCCTCAATTAAACCAGGACGCTGCACTGGCGCAGGGCCGAGCGAAGCGTTTCGTGACAAGGTGTGCTCAGCCAGGTCAGTGGCAGGCGGATGCCTTCGTGCATCAGGCCCATTTCAACCAGAGCCCACTTCACCGGAATCGGGTTGGCTTCGATGAACAGGTCTTTGTGCAGTGGCATCAGTTTTTCGTTGATCGCCCGTGCGGTGTCGGCGTCGCCTTTGAGCGCAGCCTCGCACAGATCGGCCATTTCGCGTGGCGCGACGTTGGCGGTCACCGAGATGTTGCCTTTGCCGCCCAGCAGAATCAGTTCAACGGCGGTCGGATCATCGCCGGACAGCACGATGAAATCCTTGCTCACACCATCGATGATCGCTTTGGCGCGTTTCAGATCGCCAGTGGCTTCCTTGATACCGATGATGTTCGGCACGGTGGACAGGCGAATCACGGTCTCGGCCTGCATATCGCAAGAGGTGCGGCCAGGAACGTTGTAGAGAATCTGTGGAATGTCGACCGCTTCAGCGATGTACTTGAAGTGCTGATACAAACCTTCCTGAGTCGGCTTGTTGTAGTACGGCACGACCAGCAGGCAGGCATCGGCGCCGGCTTCCTTGGCGTTGCGGGTCAGTTCGACGGCTTCGCGGGTCGAGTTGGCGCCAGTGCCGGCGATGACCGGGATGCGCCCGGCAACCTGTTTGACCACGGCTTTGATGACGGCGATGTGTTCTTCTACATCAAGGGTTGCCGACTCGCCGGTAGTACCGACCGCGACAATGGCATGGGTGCCGTTCTTGAGATGGAAGTCCACGAGTTTGCTGAGGCTGTCCCAGTCAAGACGCCCTTGTGCATCCATGGGAGTGACCAGTGCCACCATACTGCCCGCAATCATGAAACCGCTCCTGCCGGAAAAAGAGAGCGGTAATGGTACTGGCGCCAAGATGCTTGCACAAGCGAAGTACTGCGCTGCCGCCATTCCCCTTGGCGTCGCTTTTCGCTACCCTTCAGACTTTGATCGGTACTGATCAGCTTGTACGCCGGGTTCCAGCCTCCCTTTTCGGCCTCCCAGACCCCGTTCCTGCGTCGCATCGACGCGCTCCCGCTATAGTGGAGCGAGCCGCGAGCGCTTGCCGGGTCTTTTAGTACGGACGGCCACAACAGGCACTCCCCGGCAGCCAACGCCCGTTAACCTACCGACCGCTCATCGCTTTAGGAATGCTGCATGTCCACCCCCACAGTTCGCGAACAATTCCTTGTCATCAGTGCCCTCGGCGCCAACCCCATGGAGCTGACTAACGTCCTGTGCCGCGCCAGCCATGAAAATCGCTGCGCCGTGGTCACCTCGCGCCTGACTCGCCACGGCGAGTGCAGTGCGCTGATCCTTGAGGTCTCCGGTAGTTGGGACGCCCTTGCGCGCCTGGAAGGCAGTCTGCCGGGCCTGTCCAAGAAACACGCTTTCACCGTCAATGTAGTGCGCAGTGCGCCGCTGGAAAATCGTCCGCAGGCCCTGCCGTACGTGGCGTATGTCAGCTCGGCGTATCGCCCGGACATCATCAATGAGCTGTGCCAGTTCTTCATGGATCACAACGTCGAGCTGGAAAACCTGACCTGCGACACTTATCAGGCGCCACAGACCGGCGGCACCATGCTCAACGCCACGTTCACCGTGACCCTGCCGGCCGGCACCCAGATCAGCTGGTTGCGCGATCAGTTCCTCGACTTCTCTGATGCGATGAACCTGGATGCACTGATCGAGCCTTGGCGCCCACAGAACCCAATGTAAGGAAGCTTTCATGGCCGTTGTCATCGACCAACCGGTTGCCGATTTCGCAGCACCTGCCACCAGCGGGCAGACCGTCAGCCTGTCAGCCCTGAAGGGCAAGCAAGTGGTGATCTATTTTTACCCGAAGGACAGCACGCCGGGCTGCACCACCGAAGGCCAGGGCTTTCGTGATCAATACGCGGCTTTCAAGGCTGCCAACACGGAAATCTTCGGCATCTCCCGCGACAGCCTGAAGTCCCACGAGAACTTCAAGGGCAAGCAGGAGTTTCCGTTCGAGCTGATCAGCGACAAGGACGAAGCCGTCTGCCAATTGTTCGACGTGATCAAGTTGAAGAAGCTGTATGGCAAGGAATACCTGGGCGTTGATCGCAGCACCTTCCTGATTGATAAGGACGGTGTGCTGCGGCAGGAATGGCGTGGTGTGAAGGTGCCGGGGCATGTGGATGCGGTGCTGGCTGCTGCTCAGGATCTGAATAAAGCCTGATGGTTTTGCGTCGCCCTCATTGACGCTTTCGCGAGCAAGCTCGCTCCCACATTGGATCTGTGGTGCTCACAAGTCCAATGTGGGAGCGAGCTTGCTCGCGAATGGGCCCTAAGTGTCACCAAACAATCTGGATCAATCGCTACAGTAGTGGTGCCACCGCTGGTTCCTGGCGCGGCCACGCATCCAGCACAGCCTTGAACAGCGTCGCCAGCGGAATCGCGAAGAACACCCCCCAGAATCCCCACAACCCGCCAAACAACAGCACCGCGCAGATAATTGCGACCGGGTGCAGGTTGACCGCTTCCGAGAACAGCAACGGCACCAGCACGTTGCCATCCAGCGTCTGGATGATCCCGTACACCGCCATCAAATAGATGAACTGATCACTCCAGCCCCACTGAAACAGCGCAATCAGCAACACCGGCACGGTTACCACCACCGCGCCAACATACGGCACCACCACCGAAATCCCGACCAGCAACGCCAGCAGCGCCGCGTAATTGAGCCCGAGCGCGACGAAAGCGATGTAGGTCACGCCACCACAAATCACGATCTCGATGACCTTGCCGCGAATGTAGTTGGCAATCTGCCGGTTCATTTCCTGCGCAACCCGGGTGATCAATGCACGCTCACGCGGCAAGTAGCCACGCACCCATTCGCCGATCATGACCCGATCCTTGAGAAAGAAGAACACCAGAATCGGCACCAGCACCAGATAAATCATGATGTTCACCAGCAGCGGCAGACTCGACAGTGAGAATGTCAGCGCCCACTGGCCGAACTTGCCGATCTCGCCACGCGCCGCCTCGATCGCCTGCAACACCTGCTCATCGGACACCAGATGCGGATAACGCTCCGGCAGCAATAACAGCAGCGATTGCCATTTGGCGAGCATGCCCGGCAGCTCGTTGAATAACGTGATCAACTGATGCCAGAGCAACGGCAGCACCACGACGATAAACAGCATCAGCACGCCCATGAACAGCGCAAACACCAACCCTACCGCCACGCCACCCGGCACGCGCAAGCGCTCGAGTGTGACCACCAGCCCTTGCATCAAATACGCCAGCACCATCCCCGCCAACACCGGCGCAAGCATGCCGCCGAGGGTGAGCACGGCCGTGAAGGCGAGAAACAACAGCACCGCCAGTACCACCGCTTCTTCGTCGGAGAAATAGCGCTGAATCCAGTCGCGTAACACTTTGAACATCAATAATCCTTAGGTCTTTTACGCTGTGGGTTCAGGCCTTTTTCAACCAGTAACGGTAGACGCCTGCTTCGTCTTCTTCGCGAAGCAGCGTATGACCGGCCAATTTGGCAAAGGTGCGAAAGTCGCGCTGTGAGCCCGCGTCGGTAGCGATCACCTTGAGAACGGCGCCACTCTGGAGTTTGTTGAGTTCCATTTTTGCCTTGAGCAACGGCAACGGACAATTCAGGCCACTGGCGTCCAGTTCCACGTCATGGGCTACAGCGTCAGTCATTGCGTCACTCCGGTTCAGGTCGTCGAGCTGCCTAGAATATCTGGTCGCAGCTCCGGTGTCCGGCTACAGTAAGGTCTTTGTCTTCTAAGGCTTTGTGCATGACTTTTCTGCGCCCTACCCTGCTGACGCTCGCTTGCCTGCTCGCCTCACCAGGCTTTGCCGACGATCTGCCGTCACTCGGCGACGCCAGTTCTGCCATTGTCTCGCCGCAACAGGAATACCAGCTCGGCCGCGCCTGGCTGGCGATGTTGCGCAGCCAGGTTTCACAACTCAACGATCCGCAGCTCAAGGACTACGTCGAATCCAGCGTGTACAAACTGGTGGAGACCAGCCAGGTCACTGACCGGCGCCTTGAATTCATTCTGATCAACAGCCCGCAGCTCAACGCCTTCGCGGCGCCAGGTGGCGTGGTCGGGGTCAACGGTGGTTTGTTCCTCAACGCGCAGACGGAAGGTGAATACGCCTCGGTTCTCGCCCACGAATTGGCGCACTTGTCGCAACGCCACTTTGCCCGTGGCGTCGAAGCTTCACAGCGGATGCAGGTGCCGATGATGGCTGCGCTGCTGGCCGGCATCGTCATTGCGGCGGCCGGTGGCGGCGATGCCGGCATTGCGACCATCGCCGGCACTCAAGCGGCAGCGATTCAGTCGCAACGGACCTTCTCCCGCCAGAACGAACAGGAAGCCGACCGCATCGGCATTCTCAATCTGGAGAAAGCCGGGTATGACCCGCGCTCGATGCCGACCATGTTCGAACGCTTGATGCGCCAGTATCGCTTCGACGCCAAACCGCCGGAATTCCTGCTGACTCACCCGGTGACCGAATCGCGTATTGCCGACACCCGCAACCGTGCCGAACAAGCCAAACCGGGCGGCATCGAAGACTCCAAGCGCTATCAGTTGATTCGTGCCCGCGTGCAATTGATCTACGAAGAAACCCCGGGCCTGGGCGCCAAGCGTTTCCGCGCGCAACTGGATGAAAACCCGCAGAACGACGTGGCGCGCTACGGTCTGGCGATTGCGCAGATCAAGGGTGGTCAGTTGAATGAGGCACGCGAGAATCTCAAGCAATTGCTGGCAACATCGCCTAACGAAATCATCTACAACCTCGCCCAGGTTGATCTGGATATCACCAATAATCGTTTGCCGGATGCGCAATCAAGGGTTGACCGGATGCTCACGCAATATCCGGGCAACTATCCACTGAATCAGGTTCGCGTGGATCTGCTACTGAAACAGAATCGCGCGCCGGATGCCGAGAAGGCCCTGGAAGCGTTACTCAAATCACGCCCGGATGATCCAGACGTCTGGTATCAGGTCGCCGAGACCCGTGGCTTGTCCGGCAACATCATTGGCCTGCATCAGGCGCGCGCAGAGTACTTCGCACTGGTCGGCGATTACCGTCAGGCGATCCAGCAGCTCGACTTTGCCAAGCGCAAGGCTGGCAGCAACTTCCCGCTGTCTTCACGCATCGACGCCCGCCAGCGTGAGCTGATGGAACAAGAGCGCATGATCAAGGACATGATGGGCTGATCGTTACCCGCCGGGACAAAAGCTTCAGGCATAAAAAACCGCCTCTCTCGAGGCGGTTTCTTTTTTACCTTTGCGCTGGGTTATTCAGCCAGTTTGAAGGTGATGAAGCTGGCGCGACCTTGACGCAGAACGCGCATCGACACCGAACGATTCTTCGGCAGCGCTTTGGCGATCTCGCCGAACTCCTTGGTGGAGCCAATGGCTTGATTGTTCAGGTGCGTGATCACGTCACCTGGCTGCAGACCGATCAGGGCCGCAGGACCGTCCTGCACTTCCTTGATCACCACACCACCTTTGAGGTCGTAGGTTTTCTTCTGCTCGGCGGTCAGCTCACCCACGGCAACACCGAGACGGTTGCTGGTGGTTTCAGCGCCGGACTTCGGCAGCGCATCCAGTTCTTTGTCTTCGTCCGGGATGGCGCCAACGGTCAGCTCGACGTTCTTGCGCTTGCCTTCACGAATCACTTCCAGATTGGCTTTGGCGCCAGCTTTCAGCGCACCGACCAGATGCGGCAGGTCAGCAGACATGACGATCGGCTGACCATTCATGCTCAGAATCACGTCGCCAACTTGCAGGCCGCCCCTCGCTGCCGGGCCGTCATCCTGAATCTGTGCAACCAGCGCGCCGGCCGGTTTTTCCAGACCGAACGACTCGGCCAGATCCTTGTTCACTTCCTGGATGACCACGCCCAACCAGCCACGGCTGACCTTGCCACCGCTCTTCAGCTGATTGGAAACGTCCATCGCCACGTCGATCGGGATCGCGAACGACACACCCATGAAGCCGCCGGAGCGGGTGTAGATCTGCGAGTTGATGCCGACCACTTCACCGTTCAGGTTGAATAGCGGACCACCGGAGTTGCCCGGGTTGATCGGCACGTCAGTCTGGATGAACGGCACATAGTTTTCGTTCGGCAGGCTACGGCCGACGGCACTGACGATGCCTTGGGTCACGGTGTGGTCGAAGCCGAACGGCGAACCGATAGCGACGACCCACTGCCCGGCTTTCAGGTCCTGGGATTTGCCGAGCTTCAATACCGGCAGATCCTTGCCTTCGATTTTCAGCAAGGCCACGTCGGAACGCGGGTCGGTGCCGATCAGCTTGGCTTTCATTTCGCTGCGATCAGCCAGACGCACGAGGATCTCGTCAGCATCAGCGATCACATGGTTGTTGGTCAGGATGTAGCCATCCGGAGAGATGATGAAGCCCGAGCCCAGCGACTGCGCTTCTCGCTGACGACCACCACCGCCCGGCGAACGCTGTTGAGGCGGCATGCCTCGCTCGAAGAACTCGCGCAGCATCGGCGGCAGGCCTTCCAGATCAGGCATCTGCTGGTTCACTTTGCGATCGGGCAGTTTCTGCGTGGTACTGATGTTCACCACGGCTGGCGACGCCTGTTCGACCAATTGGGTGAAGTCAGGCAGATCCGCCGCTTGTGCAGCAGGGACTACCTGACCGAGCAGCAGCACGGTGGCGAAAATGGACAGATAAGATTTCAAACTTGGTATCGACATACAGCTCCCGTTACGACGAGCAGGGTTAAGCGATATGGAGCAAGGAACACCGGAAACCACCGACCGGCATTTTTGTTCCGGCAAAAACAAACAAGGCCAGAGCCGTGAGGCTCTGACCTATAAAAAATTTTCAGGGTATTTGCAAATGAAAATGCTCAGCAAACATTTCATCTACGTCTCGACGAAGAGGTGCCAACGACTGAAATCAGCTCATTGCTTACTGGTTGCAGTGCCATCGGTATTCCGCATCGACAGAGCAATTCGTTCGGCGGTGCCAATCGGGATCTCGCCCACGACGGTCACCATCATTTCGCCTTCGGGCGTGGTCAGGCGACGGGAAACAGCAACGGTCGGCCCCAGTTGAGTCCGCGTGTCAGTCACAGTCGCGCCGTTCAACGGCTCGAGGAAAACCGAGAAACGCGCCAGACCGTCGTCATACAGCAAGCTGTTGACTTGAGTCTTGGTTTCCGGATCTTTGTGCGAGGTACTGCTGGTCAGTTCGAAACCCGGCGGCAGCCAGTCGGAGTGCCAGACTTGAGCAGTCTTGACCGCTGAAGCCTTGTCGCTGTCCAGCGTAATTGCCTTGCAGTCAGCGTCGGCCTGCAAGTCTTTGTCCGAAGGGACTTCATCAGTATCAAGACTGGTGAACTGGAAGCGCTCGAGCAACTGCCCTTTGTCGTTCAAAAGCAACGATTTCAGCGGCAAGCCCGTCTTCTTGTCCAGATGCAACTCAAAGCCGTAACGATGCTGATCGCGAGGCGTCAGCGATACGATCACTGCATCCCGCCCAGCCACGCGCGATTTGCCGATGACGGCAAGGTCATACCAGTTTTTCAGCTTTTGCGGATCGAGAGGACGAGCGGCTGAGTTGGGAGAATCCCCCAGCCCGGCAATCAGGGTGCCGCTGACGCATTGAGTATGTCCATCAATGCGCACGACTTCCTGCGCCGAACCGTCGAGCTGCAGTAAACGCTCGCGGACCTGGCCATTCTGGACGCGATGCCAGATGTTATGGGTAGAAAAGCTACCGTTACGCTCGTAAACGAATGTGCCGTGAAAGCTTTGCTGCTGCTCGGCCTGGCCCAGACGGCTTAACCAATCCTGGGCCTCATCAGCGTGGGCTGGAACAATGAACCAGCCACTGAGCAGAAGCGAAAGTAGAGGTATGGCGCGCATGATCCTCCTTAACGGTTTTCCAGGCTTGCAGCACGAGCGTATGGCAGCGCGCTTTCAGTGCCTTTCAGTGCAGCCTGCTGAGCGTGCTGACGCAAGTAGCCTGGCAGACGCTGATCGTGCCAGCCTGGTTGACCTTGCAGTACGCCGTTGGCCATAGGACCAGTGGCTTCCGAACTTTCACTATAGCCTGCCAGAACAGCTGGACCTTTGACCTGTGGAGTGGCCAGGGTTGGCTGGTTGGATTGCTGAGCCAGTTCGACACCAGCGATCTCGTCCTGGTTGTACAGGCGAACACCGGCCAGAACGGCAACAGTCACCGAGGCTGCAACAGCCAGACGGCCGAGGTTGCGCCATGGGCTGCGAGATACTTTGGCCGGAGCCGTTTCGTCTTCCAGTGCAGCAGATACTGCCGCAGCGATATCCAGACGCGGAAGCAGCAGATCCTTGTGCATGGCTGCCCGAGCGATCTGGTAACGAGCCCAGGTCTCACGGGTATCAACATCATCCAGTGCATTGAGCACTCGACGCAATTCCAGTTCGTCCGCTTCGTTATCCATCACTGCGGACAGCGATTCCTGCAGGGCTTCACGACTCATGGCGTTCCTCTCTTGGCTGTCGCCGCTGTCTCAGTTTTCCTGCAACAACGGCTGCAGGGCTTTATCGATGGCCTCCCGGGCGCGGAAAATCCGGGAGCGCACGGTACCCACCGGACACTGCATGACGCTCGCAATGTCCTCGTAACTCAGACCATCGAATTCACGCAAAGTTAAAGCCGTACGCAAATCCTCTGGCAGTTGCTGAATGGTTCGATGGACGGTGCCTTCGATCTCATCCCGCAGCAGTGCACGTTCTGGTGACTCGAGATCCTTGAGGCCGTGATCGCCATCGTAGAACTCTGCGTCTTCGGAACTTACATCGCTATCCGGCGGCCGACGGCCGCGTGAAACCAGGTAATTCTTTGCCGTGTTAATGGCAATACGGTACAGCCACGTATAAAACGCACTGTCGCCGCGAAAGTTTCCAAGTGCTCGATACGCCTTGATAAAGGCTTCCTGAGCCACATCCTGGGCTTCATGGGTGTCGTGCACAAAACGCACGATCAACCCGAGAATCTTGTGCTGATACTTCAGCACCAACAGATCGAAAGCTCGCTTGTCGCCGCGTTGAACGCGCTCGACCAGCTGCTGATCCTCTTCCTGGGTTAGCATGAACACTCCTCGATAAGCCCGAAGGAGACTTGCATAACTAAACGACCAGACTTGCAAACATAGACTCGGGCTTTTCGCAAAAGTTCTCCCCCTCCAGGCAAGTTTCCTGCGGGCTCTGATTTGGCACGCACGAAAAACGCAGCTCGGGATAAACCGGCTGCGCGAATAATCTTGTCATCGGTTTCGCCGGCAGGAACCCAACCGCAGATTCCGCACTGAAGCCGACACTGTCCCTTATCTCTGGCACCGACTATTGATCTTGGGCCTTTGGCAAAAGTTCCAATTATTTATAGCCGTCGCCACCCGACACTGGGCAACCCTGTGCAGAAAAAGTCTGTTTCAGCGCCGATACAGTCGCCTTTTCCCCAAACGGGTGAAAAAAACTTCCGACGAAGCACCCGGTTTTTTCCGTCACAGTAGTTTCACAATGCCATATCGGCCCGGCTATTGTGCCGTCCCACCCCTCTATATACTAGTGGGCTGTGTGGCTGTCTTGACTCGCCGATCCAGCTGTCTTGCGCCACCCCCGACCCGGGTCGCTTTGAGCGGAATCCTGTAATGAGCCAACAATTCCAACATGATGTTCTGGTCATAGGCAGCGGTGCTGCCGGTTTGAGTCTCGCGCTGACCCTGCCGGGTCATTTGCGCATTGCTGTATTGAGTAAAGGCGATCTGGCCAACGGTTCGACGTTCTGGGCTCAGGGCGGCGTCGCCGCCGTGCTCGACGACACCGACACTGTCGAATCCCATGTCGATGACACCCTGAACGCGGGTGGCGGACTGTGTCATGAAGACGCCGTGCGCTTCACCGTGGAACACAGCCGCGAAGCCATCCAGTGGCTGATCGACCAAGGCGTGCCCTTCACCCGCGACGACCAGTCCGGTACTGAAGATGGCGGATTCGAATTCCACCTGACCCGCGAAGGCGGCCACAGCCACCGCCGCATCATCCATGCGGCCGATGCCACCGGCGCCGCCATCTTCAAAACCTTGCTCGCCCAGGCCAAAGAGCGTTCGAACATCGAACTGCTGGAGCAGCGGGTTGCCGTCGACCTGATCACTGAACGGCGTCTGGGCATGGAAGGCGAACGCTGCCTCGGCGCCTACGTGCTCAACCGCAAAACCGGCGAAGTCGACACCTACGGTGCGCGTTTCGTGATTCTGGCCTCGGGCGGCGCCGCCAAGGTTTACCTCTACACCAGCAACCCCGACGGCGCCTGCGGTGATGGCATCGCCATGGCCTGGCGCTCCGGCTGCCGGGTGGCGAACCTGGAATTCAACCAGTTCCACCCGACCTGTCTGTATCACCCGCAGGCCAAGAGTTTTCTGATCACCGAAGCCCTGCGCGGTGAAGGTGCGCATTTGAAGCTGCCCAATGGCGAACGCTTCATGTATCGCTTCGACGAGCGCGCCGAACTGGCGCCACGCGATATCGTCGCCCGCGCCATCGACCATGAAATGAAGCGTTTGGGTATCGACTGCGTCTACCTCGACATCAGCCACAAGCCCGAGGCGTTCATTAAAAGTCACTTCCCGACTGTTTATGAGCGTTGCCTGGGTTTCGGCATCGACATCACCAAGCAGCCGATCCCGGTCGTACCGGCCGCGCATTACACCTGCGGCGGCGTGATGGTTGATCAGAATGGCCGCACCGATGTTCCCGGCCTGTATGCCATCGGCGAAACCAGCTTCACCGGCCTGCACGGCGCCAACCGCATGGCCAGCAACTCGCTGCTGGAATGTTTCGTCTATGCGCGCTCGGCCGCAGCCGACATCCTCGCGCAACTGGACGATGTCACCGCGCCAAACGCCCTGCCCGCGTGGGACGCCAGCCAGGTGACCGACTCCGACGAAGACGTGATCATCGCGCACAACTGGGATGAACTGCGGCGGTTCATGTGGGACTACGTCGGCATCGTACGCACCAACAAGCGCCTGCAACGGGCGCAACACCGCGTGCGCCTGCTGCTGGACGAGATCGACGAGTTCTACAGCAACTATAAAGTCAGCCGCGATCTGATCGAGCTGCGCAATCTGGCGCAAGTCGCCGAGTTGATGATCTGCTCAGCCATGGAACGCAAGGAAAGTCGCGGCCTGCACTACACGCTCGACTATCCCGACATGCTGCCCGAAGCGCTCGACACTATTCTGGTGCCGCCCACCTACGTCGGCTGAACTTGAGCCGTACTCGCAGGCGTCGGTGCAAATCCGCCGCCTGCGAGTCCCTTGGTACGCAGATCGATCTGACCCGCCATTCCCCGCGCAGACGAAAACGCAACACCACGATCAACGGCAGCGCGAGGCTGTCCGGCCTCAATTGCACGGCTTGCCAGCCATCCGCCTGATTCCACAACTGCCAGCCATCGGCGTCCCGGCGCAATCCGCGAAACGCCCGACGGTGATTCAGCAGAATCTGCCGAGGCAACACCCAAAACCCGTGAAGCAGACAGCCAAAAGCGCCGAGCAGACTGGCCCAGAGTGGAATAGAGAGCAGAAACAGAGCGCCCAGCGCGAATGCCTGGGCCAACAGATAAGCCGCCAGCAACTGCCGTGAGGCATGCCAGCGGCATTCGAACGTGTTACTTGGGCTGGACACGGTCCAGGATCATGCGAACCATGCGCTGCAATTCCGGATCTTCAGACTCGCTGCGCTCCATGAACCAGCCGAACATGTCCTGATCCTCGCACGTCAGCAGACGCACATACAGATCGCGATCCACCTGGTTCAACGTCGCGTAGACCTCCTTCACGAACGGCACCAGCAACACGTCAAGCTCAAGCATGCCGCGACGGCTGTGCCAAAAGAGGCGATTCAGTTCAACTTGTTCGACCATGGAGCCCTCCTCAAATTTGGCGGCAAGTATACAGCCCCGAGGCGGCCCGCACAGTCGGCTTTGGTCGGGCACCACCGATCCTTTATCAACTACCCATTTCACCGACGCACCCTTATGATGTGCCCCAGTCTATTTACCCTGCGATGACCCATGGCCGATTCTGCTTTTTTCTGCACCCTGTCTCATGAAGGCGTTCTCGCGGTTCGCGGCGCGGATGCCGGAAAATTCCTGCAAGGCCAGTTGACCTGCAACCTCAATTACCTCAGCGACAACCGCGCCAGCCTCGGCGCCCGCTGCACGCAGAAAGGCCGGATGCAGTCGAGTTTCCGCATTCTGCTCGAAGGTGACGGCGTGGTTCTGGCAATGGCCAGCGAACTGCTGGAGCCGCAACTGGCGGACCTGAAAAAGTACGCGGTGTTCTCCAAATCGAAACTGACCGACGAAAGCGCCGCCTGGGTGCGCTTCGGCCTCGCGCATGGCGACGACGCCTTGTGCAGCCTCGGTCTGAGTCTGCCGGCCGACACTGACAGCGTCGTGCGCAGCGAAGGCCTGATCGCGATTCGCGTCTCGGCCGATCGCGCCGAGCTCTGGGCACCGGCCGATCAGGCTGACGCGATCAAAGCCAAACTGTCCGCAGCCCTGCCTGAAGCCGAGCTGAATCAATGGCTGCTGGGCCAGATCCGCGCCGGTATCGGCCAGGTCATGCCGAGCACCCGCGAGCTGTTTATCCCGCAGATGCTTAACCTGCAAGCCGTCGGCGGCGTGAGTTTCAAGAAAGGCTGCTACACCGGCCAGGAAATCGTTGCGCGCATGCAGTACCTCGGCAAACTCAAGCGTCGTTTGTATCGCCTGAGCCTGGACACTGCTGATTTGCCAGAGCCTGGCACACAACTGTTTGCGCCAAGCCACAACAGCGCCATCGGCGAAGTGGTGCTGGCCGCCAAGGCCGGGCAAAACATTGAACTCCTGGCGGTGCTGCAGGCCGAAGCTGCCGAAGCCGGTGATTTGCATCTGGGCACCCTCGAAGGTCCCGCGCTGCATCTGCTCGACCTGCCTTACGAACTGGATCGCGACCGCGAAATCCAGCGCTGATCGCAGCATTTGTTGCAACACCCTAGAGAGTTTAAATGAGCGAACTGGCGGAAAAAGTCCAACAGGATTTGGTTGAGGCCATCGATAACGATGACCTGGTTCTGCCCACGTTGCCGGAAGTGGCCCTGCAGATTCGCAAGGCCGCTGAAGACCCGGAAATCAGCGTCAGCGACCTGAGCAAAGTGATCGGCCGTGACACCGCGCTGTCGGCGCGCCTGATCAAAGTGGTCAATAGCCCGCTGCTGCGCGCCGCGCAGGAAGTCACCGACCTGCACACGGCCATCACCCGGTTGGGCATCAACTACAGCAGCAACCTGGCGATCGGTCTGGTGATGGAGCAGATCTTCCACGCCCGCTCCGAGGTGGTCGAACAGAAGATGCGCGAAGTCTGGCGCAAGAGCCTGGAAATTGCCGGGGTCAGTTACGCGCTGTGTCGTCGCTACACGCAGCTCAAACCCGATCAGGCAGCGCTCGGTGGGCTCGTGCATCAGATCGGCGTGCTGCCGATTCTGACTTACGCCGAAGATCACTACGAGCTACTGTCAGACCCGGTCAGCCTCAACCATGTGATCGATCACATTCATCCGTTGCTGGGCGACAAATTGCTGCGCGTCTGGGAGTTCCCGGAACGACTGGTAGAGTTACCGGGGCGCTATCAGGACTTCAAGCGCGACTCGACAGCCATTGATTACGTCGATCTGGTGCAAGTGGCGAGCCTGTATTGCCACAAGGACACTGATCATCCGTTTGCGCGGATTGATCCAATGAGCGTGCCGGCGTTCAGAAAGCTTGGGATTGATCCTGAGAACAAAGCGCTGTGTGAAGATCTGGAAGAGTCGCGGACG
Organism: Pseudomonas sp. AIG; assembly: GCF_977020205.1. Taxonomy (NCBI): domain Bacteria; kingdom Pseudomonadati; phylum Pseudomonadota; class Gammaproteobacteria; order Pseudomonadales; family Pseudomonadaceae; genus Pseudomonas; species Pseudomonas sp. AIG. The sequence continues at coordinate 126,470 of NZ_CDROCK010000004.1, forward strand.
ATGTTTTACTGATCCGAGACCTTATTGTGGCCATCGCGAGCAGGCTCACTCCTACAGGGGAATGCATTCCAAATGTAGGAGTGAGCCTGCTCGCGATGGGGCCAGCAAAACCACCACAATCACCCGGCAATAAAACTGACCCGCACCTTCAACCCCGCCTGCTCGCCATCATGCAGACTGATCTGGGCCAGATGCGCCCGGCAGATCTCACCGACAATCGCCAATCCCAGCCCCGAACCCGCCACCTGCTGATTACGCCGGTAGAACCGCTCGAACACCCGATCGCGCTCTTCCAGCGGAATCCCCGGCCCATCATCTTCAACTTCCAGCACCGCCGGCGCCGTCACCCGCAAAATCACATTGCCGCCCGGTGGCGTGTGCGCCAGCGCGTTGTCGACCAGATTGCTCAGCAACTCATTGAGCAGCGTCGGCTCACCGCGCAACCACACCGGCTCGTCCGCCTCCAGCGCCAATGCCACACCACGCTTGTGCGCCAACGGCGCCATGGCCATGCCCAGTTCCCGGGCCAACTGACTCAAATCGAGCAACTGTGCACCCCCCTCGGCAATCGCCCGCGCACCGTTTTCGACACGCGCCAGCGACAGCAACTGATTGGCCAGATGGGTCAGGCGATCAGTGCTTTGCGCCGAGGATTCCAATGTCGTGCGCCACGTCTCGGGTTCGTTCGAGCGCAGGCCCAGTTCAAGCCGCGCCTTCAGCGCGGCCAAGGGCGTGCGCAGTTCATGGGCCGCGTCGGCGATGAACTGCGCCTGCCGTTCAAACTGCCCGCGCAGGCGCTCGGTAAAATGGTTAAGCCCGCGCACCAACGGCCACAGTTCATGCTGCACTTCAACCAATGGCAGCGGCCGCAAGTCGTCGGGCTGCCGCTCTTCCACTGCTGTGCGCAAACGCTCCAGTGGGCGCAACGCGGCACTGACCGCAAACCAGACCAGCAACAACGCGCCAATCGCCAACATACCCAATCGCAGCAAGGTATCGGCTGCCAGACTGCGCGCCATGCTCACCCGCGCTTCGTCAGTTTCGGCCACGCGGATTTCTGCCATGCCGTTCATGTTCGGTTCGGTCACTGCTTTCAGCAGGCTGACCACACGCACGTTCTGTCCTTTGTAGGTGGCGTTGTAGAAACGCGCCAACGCTGGATAACTGTCCGTGCGCGGCGTCCCCGGCGGCGGGCCGGGGAGGTTTTCGTAGCCGGAAATCAGTTTCTGATGGATGTCATTGACCTGATAGTAAATCCGCCCGGCACTGTCATAAGCGAAAGTATCGAGTGCCACGTAAGGCACATCGGCGCTCAATGTGCCGTCACGTTGCGACAGGCCCGCCGCGATGGTCCGCGCCGAGGCCAGCAACGTGCGGTCGTACGCGGTGTCTGCCGCTTCGCGACCATTCCAGTAAGCGCTCAAGCCACTGGCGAGCATCAACACCACCAGCAGCAATGCGAGGTTCCACAGCAAGCGCCAGCGCAGGCTGCTGGGCTTATGCATCGCGGCTTTCCAGCAGATACCCCAGACCACGGAACGTCACGATCGCCACCGGTTGGCCATCGAGTTTCTTGCGCAAGCGATGCACGTAGATTTCGATGGCGTCGGGGCTGGCTTCTTCGTCGAGGCCGAACACCTGCGCGGCCAATTGTTCCTTGCTCATCACCCGCCCCGGCCGGGCGATCAGCGCTTCCAGTACGGCTTGCTCGCGGGACGTCAACGTCAGTAACTCTTCGCCAAGGGTGAAGCGCCGGGTGTCGAGGTCGTAGGCCAGCACGCCACAACGCTGCTGGCGCTCGCCGCCGAGCACACTGCGGCGCAGCAAGGCTTTGACCCGAGCTTCCAGTTCAGTCAGTTCGAACGGTTTGGCGAGGTAATCGTCGGCGCCCAGATTGAGACCATGGACGCGATCCTTCACATCGCTGCGCGCGGTCAACATCAGCACCGGCAGGTTTTTGCCGCGTGCGCGCAACCGCGCCAGCACCTCAAAACCGTCCATGCGCGGCAAACCGACATCGAGGATCGCCACAGCGTATTCCTCGCTGCTCAAGGCCAGATCGGCGGCCACGCCATCGTGCAACACATCCACGGTCAGACCGGTGCTCTTGAGCGCCTGAGCGACACTTTCGGCCAGTTGCAGATGGTCTTCGACGAGCAGGACACGCATGGATTTTTACCTCGTTCAGGGATGGCCAACGCCACGCTTTGCCGCGGAGTTTACAGCCGCAACCGCCGCTGTGAAGCCCGAAAACCTTGAAAGTCTGCTGAAAGGTTAGCGAAAGGTTAGCTCGTTACAGTCGGCCCACGGACAGTTCCGACTGCCGTCGCTGATGCCACACAGCGCAACGAAAAACGCCTCGAAGCGTTTTCGACCAATAAGAACAATAAACGGAGTACACCCGCATGCCGTCCATGCAGCCTCAGGCATCCACGCCTGTTCGCCCTTCCCGTTTCAGCCACACCGCCCTCGTCAGTGCCGCCGCCCTTGCCGGTTTTTCGCCATTGAGTTTTGCCGACTTCATCGAAGACAGCAGCGCCACCTTCGAAACCCGCAACATGTATTTCAACCGCGACTTTCGCGATGGCACCAGTGCTCAACAGTCCAAGCGTGACGAATGGGCTCAGGGCTTCATGCTCAATCTGCAATCGGGTTACACCGACGGCACCGTGGGGTTCGGTGTCGATGCTTTAGGCATGCTTGGGGTCAAACTCGATTCGAGCCCGGACCGCACCGGTACTGGCCTGCTGCCGACCCACGATGACGGGCGCGCGGCGGATGAGTACTCGAAAGTCGGCCTGACCGGCAAAGTAAAAATTTCCGCCACCGAGCTGAAAATCGGCAGCCTGATTCCCGAACTGCCGATCCTCAAGCCCAACGACGGGCGCATTCTGCCGCAGACCTTTGAAGGTGGTTTGCTGACCTCCAAAGAGATCAAGAACCTGACCTTCACCGGCGGTCGCCTGGAGAAAGCCAAGGATCGCGACAGCACCGATTTCGAGGACATCGCCCTCAACAACAAGAACAGCCGTTTCGCTGGCACCGCGGCCGGCAAGCACTTTGATTTTGGCGGCGTGGATTACAAGTTCACCGACAAGATCACCGGCAGTTACCACTTCGCCCAACTTGACGAAGTCTACAACCAGCACTTCTTCGGCCTCGTTGCCTCGCGGCCGATGGGCCCCGGCACGTTTGCCACTGACCTGCGTTTCGCCGTCAGTGATGATCAGGGCGCGGCCCGTGGCGGCGAGATCGACAACCGCTCGCTCAACGGTCTGGTCAGCTATGCGCTGAGCGGTCACAAGTTCAGCGCCGGTTATCAGCACATGTCTGGCGACAGCGCCTTCCCTTATGTCGATGGCAGCGACCCGTACCTGGTCAACTTCGTGCAGATCAACGATTTCGCCGGTGCTGAAGAGCGCTCCTGGCAGGCTCGTTACGACTTTGACTTCGCCAAGCTCGGCATTCCTGGCCTGAGTTTCATGAGCCGTTACCTGAGCGGTGACAACATCAAGCTCAAGAACGGCGAAGAAGGCAAAGAGTGGGAGCGCAACACCGAGATCAAATATGTAGTACAAAGCGGCGCCTTGAAGGATGTCGCCGTGCGTTTGCGTAATGCCACTTACCGTTCCAACTACTCGGCTCGCGATGCAGACGAAGTGCGTTTGCTGGTGAGCTACAGCGTTGCACTTTGGTAAATGCCCGTCAGTGAAAAACACGTCGAATAACAACAATGCCCGTGGAGAATCGAATGAACCTGTCACTGCGTAAAGTTGCACTGGCCGCCAGTTGCATCCTGTTTGCCGGCCAACTGATAGCCGAACCGAAACGTCCGGAATGTATCGCCCCGGCCTCGCCCGGCGGCGGTTTCGACCTGACCTGCAAACTGGTGCAGAGCGCACTGGTCAACCAGAAATTGCTGAGCAAACCGATGCGCGTCACCTACATGCCCGGTGGCGTCGGCGCGGTGGCGTACAACGCCGTGGTCGCGCAGCGTCCGGCCGATGCTGGCACGCTGGTAGCGTGGTCGAGTGGCTCGCTGTTGAACCTGGCGCAGGGCAAGTTTGGTCGCTTCGATGAAACCAACGTGCGCTGGTTGGCGGCGGTCGGTACCAGCTACGGCGCCATCGCGGTGAAAAGCGATTCGCCCTACAAGACCCTCGACGATCTCGTGCAGGCACTGAAGAAAGATCCAAGCTCGGTGGTGATCGGTTCCGGTGGCACGGTTGGCAGCCAGGACTGGATGCAAACTGCGCTGATCGCCAAGGCTGCCGGGATCAACCCGCGCGACTTGCGTTACGTCGCCCTCGAAGGCGGCGGTGAAATCGCTACCGCCCTGCTCGGCGGCCACATCCAGGTCGGCAGCACCGACATCTCCGACTCCATGCCGCACATCCAGAGCGGTGACATGCGTCTGCTCGCGGTGTTCGCCGACAAGCGTCTCGACGAGCCGGAAATGAAAGACATCCCGACCGCTCGTGAGCAAGGCTACGACATCGTCTGGCCAGTGGTGCGCGGCTTCTACCTGGGGCCAAAAGTCAGCGACGAAGACTACGCCTGGTGGAAAGACTCGTTCGACAAACTGCTGGCCTCCGACGAGTTCGCCAAGCTGCGCGATCAGCGTGAACTGTTCCCGTTCGCCATGACTGGCCCGGAACTCGACACCTACGTGAAGAAGCAAGTCGCGGACTACAAAGTGCTGGCCAAAGAGTTCGGCCTGATCCAGTGATCGCCTCTGTCTAGCGGCTGCGTTCCCGGTTGCGGGGACGCGGCACAGGAGCTCCCATGCTTATTCAACGCATTTTCGCCTCGGTGCTGTTGCTGGTCTGTGTCGGCCTGGCACTGATGGCGTGGCCGTACCAAGCGGCTTTTTCCTACGAACCGGTGGGCCCACGCGCCTTCCCGCTGCTGATGCTCGGCCTGATGGGCTTGGCGCTGCTGTACATGGTGTTTCGCCCGGCGCCGATCAAACACAGTGAAGACGAGCCGCCACTGGATCGCGAAACCCTGACCAAAATCGCCATTTGCGTCGCACTGTTGTTGGTGTTCGCCGGACTGTTCGAACCGCTGGGTTTCATCCTCAGCAGCATCCTCATCGGCATTCCGATGGCGCGCCTGTATGGCGGTCGCTGGATGCCGAGCATCGTGGTGACCACGCTGATGGCCATCGGTCTGTACCTGCTGTTCGACCGTGTGATGGACGTTCCGCTGCCCCTTGGCCTGCTCGACGTGCTGGAGAACTGATATGGATACCCTCGGTTATTTGGGTCAAGGCTTCGGCGTCGCGCTGAGCCCGTACAACCTGGTCACGGCCCTGACCGGCACACTGATCGGCACCGTCGTCGGCCTGCTCCCGGGCCTTGGTCCGATCAACGGTGTGGCACTGCTGATCCCGATTGCTTTTGCGCTCGGCCTGCCGCCGGAGTCGGCGTTGATTTTGCTCGCGGCGGTGTATCTGGGCTGCGAATACGGCGGGCGGATCAGCTCGATCCTGCTGAACATTCCGGGCGAAGCATCGACCGTAATGACCACCCTCGACGGTTATCCGATGGCCCGTAAAGGTCTGGCCGGTGTCGCGCTGTCGTTGTCGGCGTGGAGTTCGTTTATCGGTGCGTTTATCGCCACCTGCGGCATGGTCCTGTTCGCGCCGCTGCTGGCGAAATGGGCGATTGCCTTCGGCCCGGCGGAATACTTCGTGCTGATGGTGTTTGCGATTGTCTGCCTCGGCGGCATGGCCGGTGATCGACCGTTGAAGACGTTTATCGCGGCGTTGATCGGCCTGTTCCTGTCGAGCGTCGGCATTGACGCAAACAGCGGCGTTTACCGCTTTACCGGCGACAACATCCACCTGACTGATGGCATTCAATTCGTTGTGCTGGTGCTGGGTCTGTTCTCGGTCAGTGAGATTTTGTTGCTGCTGGAGAAAACCCATCGCGGTCAGGAAGCGGTGAAAGCCACCGGGCGGATGATGTTCAACTTCAAGGAAGCGTCGTCGGTGTTCGTAGTGAACATCCGTTGCGGCCTGCTCGGTTTCATCATGGGCGTGTTGCCAGGTGCCGGTGCAACGCTGGCCAGTGCCGTAGCCTACATGACCGAAAAACGCATCGCCGGTGCCAGCGGCAAATTCGGTCAGGGTGATGCTCGTGGTCTTGCCGCGCCAGAAACTGCCATCGGTGCTTCCGCGTGTGGTGCTTTGGTGCCGATGCTGACGCTGGGCGTTCCAGGTTCGGGCACCACGGCGGTGATGATCGGCGCGCTGTCGCTGTACAACATCACCCCGGGGCCGCTGCTGTTCCAGCAACAACCGGACATCGTCTGGGGCCTGATCGCCTCGTTGTTCATCGCCAACATCATGCTGGTGATCCTCAACATTCCGATGATCCGCATCTTCACCCGCATCCTCGCCGTGCCGAACTGGGCACTGGTACCAGTGATCGCGATCATCACCGGGATCGGCGTCTACGCGGTGCACGCCACCACGTTCGACCTGTTCCTGATGGTCGGCATCGGCATCTTCGGTTACATCCTGCGCAAGCTCGACTTCCCGTTGTCGCCGGTGTTGCTGGGCTTCATTCTCGGCGGCTTGATGGAGCAGAACCTGCGCCGTGCCCTGTCGATTTCCAACGGTGCGCTGGAGATCCTCTGGTCGAGCCCGATCACCTTCGGTGTCTGGGTGCTGACCGCGATCATGCTGCTGATGCCGCTGCTGCGCATCTGGCGCAAACGTTCGGTCGCGCGTCGCGCCATTGCCGATGTTTGATCGCGCCTCACTGAAATCCTGGTGGGGAACCCCGCTGGTCGGTCTGCTCGGCGGCTACCTCGCCAGCCAGATCGGCTGGCCACTGCCGTGGATGGTCGGCTCGTTGCTGGCGATCATCCTCGTGCGCTGCCTGACCCCGTGGCAACTCACCGAAATCCCTGGCGGCCGCAAGTGCGGCCAGTGGATCGTCGGCATCGGCATCGGCCTGCACTTCACCCCGGTGGTGATGGAGCAGGTGCTCAGTCATTTCGGTTTGATCTTCTTCGGCGCGCTGGTCACCAGTGTCTCGGCGGTGGTCGGTGTTTGGTTGATGCGCCGCACCGGTGAGGATCGCGCCACGGCGTTTTTCTCGAGCATGCCCGGCGGGTCCGGGGAGATGGTCAACCTCGGCGCGCGTAACGGCGCGATGCTTAGCCACGTTGCGGCGGGGCAGAGTTTACGGGTGTTGGTGGTGGTCTTGTGTGTGCCGGCGGCGTTCAAGTATCTGCTGGGCGACGGCAATCCGATTTCCCACGCTGGCAGCGTCGATTGGCGCTGGCTGGCGATACTGTTTCCGGCGGGCGGTCTGCTCGCTTGGCTTTGGCAGCGTTTGCGTCAACCCAATCCATGGCTGTTCGGGCCGTTGCTGGTGAGTGCGGCGGTGAGCATTGGCTGGGATCTGCACATTGGTTTGCCCAACGGTGGCAGTCAGATTGGTCAGTGGTTGATTGGTAGCGGTTTGGGTTGTCACTTCAACCGGCAGTTCTTCCGCCGCGCGCCTTCATTCATGGGGCGGACGTTGATCGGCACGGCGTTGACCATGTTGATCGCGACGTTGGCGGCGTTGGGCTTGAGTGCGCTGACCCATCTGGATCTGCGTTCGCTGACCTTGGGCATGATGCCCGGCGGGATTGCCGAGATGAGCCTGACGGCGGAGACGCTGCAATTGTCGGTGCCGCTGGTGACGGCGATGCAGGTGATGCGGTTGCTGTTTGTGCTGTTTCTGGCGGAGCCGTTGTTCAAGTACTGGAATCGTAATCCCGAGTAAGCCTGCAAGACCGAGCTGCCTTCTTCGCGAGCAAGCTCGCTCCCACATTGGTCATGTGAACGCCGCAAAACCAATGTGGGAGCGAGCTTGCTCGCGAAGGGGCCGGCTCGGTCACCCATCAAATCGGCGGCAAACGCCACTCGATCGGCGTCTCGCCATTCTGCTCGAGAAACTTGTTGGTCCGGCTGAAGTGTCCACAACCCAAGAACCCGCGATATGCCGACAATGGTGACGGATGCACCGACGTCAGCACCAGATGCTTGGTCGCGTCGATCAGCTTCTGCTTGCTCTGCGCGTGCGCCCCCCAGAGCATGAACACCAGGTGCGGCTGGCGCTCGCTGACCAGTTCAATAATCCGATCAGTAAAAAACTGCCAGCCCTTGTCCTTGTGCGCATTGGCGTTGGCGCGCTCGACGGTCATGGTGGTGTTGATCATCAACACGCCCTGATCGGCCCAGCTCTGCAGGTAACCGTGATTGGGAATGTCGATGTTCAGGTCGCGCTTCAACTCTTTATAGATGTTGACCAGCGACGGCGGCGCCGGTACGCCCGGTTGCACCGAGAAGCACAAGCCGTGGGCCTGGCCCGGGCCGTGATAAGGGTCCTGGCCGAGGATCACCACCTTCACTTTATCCAGCGGCGTCGAGTTCAAAGCATTGAAAATCATCGGCCCCGGCGGATAGATTTCCTTGCCGGCCGCCCGCTCCTGCTGCAGAAACTGGCGCAACTCTGCCATGTAAGGCTGGTCGAATTCAGCACGCAGTGCCTCCTTCCAGCTCGGTTCGAGTTTGATACGGTCGTCAGCAGTCATGGTCATACCCGGCAAAAACATTGGGGCGAACCCTAGGAAAGCCGACCACGCTTGTCAATTGATCTGACGCAGATCCGGCACTTTCCCCCACAACGATCATACTGATCGCTCAAATTCCCGATCGAGGTCACGATGAATCTGCACTTCGAAGAACTCACCGGCACCGACGGCGCCCGCATCGGTATCGCTAGCCTGGATGCTGAAAAATCGCTGAACGCGCTGTCCCTGCCGATGATCAACGCCCTCAGCGACAAACTGAACGCCTGGGCCAAGGATGAACAAATCGTCTGTGTGCTGCTGCGCGGCAACGGCGCCAAAGCGTTCTGCGCCGGCGGTGAGGTACGCAGCCTGGTCGAGGCCTGTCGCGCCCATCCTGGCGAAGTACCACCGCTGGCCGCGCAGTTTTTCAGCACGGAATATCGCCTGGATTACAGCCTGCACACCTATCCGAAACCGTTGATCTGCTGGGGCCATGGTTATGTGCTCGGTGGCGGTATGGGTTTACTGCAAGGCGCGAGCACACGGATCGTCACGCCAAGCAGCCGTTTGGCCATGCCGGAAATCACCATTGGCCTGTATCCGGACGTCGGCGCCAGTTGGTTTCTCGCCCGGCTGCCGGGCAAACTTGGTTTGTTTCTGGGCCTGACCGGCGCACACATGAATGGTCGTGACGCGATCGATCTGGATCTGGCCGACCGCTTCCTGCTCGACGAACAACAGCCGCAACTGATCGAAGGTCTGCTGCAACTGAATTGGCAGGAACAGACCGACGTGCAACTCAACAGCCTGCTCAAGGCTTTGCAACAGGAAGCCGTGGCGCAGATGCCCGAGGCGCAGTGGCTGCCGCGTCGACAGCAGATCGATGAACTGCTCGACGTCAGCGACGTGACCTGCGCCTGGAAAGCCATCAGCCTGCAACGCGACAGCAGCGATCCGTTGATCGCCCGCGCGGCGAAAACCATGAGCGAAGGCTCGCCGCTGACCGCGCATCTGGTCTGGGAACAGATCATTCGCGCCCGGCATATGTCGCTGGCCGAAGTTTTTCAGATGGAATACACCTTGAGCCTCAATTGCTGCCGGCATCCGGAATTCAGCGAAGGGGTTCGCGCGCGGTTGATCGACAAGGATCAGAAGCCGCACTGGCACTGGCCGGATATCAACAATGTGCCGGATGCGGTGGTTGAGGCGCACTTTCACAAGGTTTGGGAGGGCCGACATCCGTTGGCGGATCTGACGCAGTATTGAACTGACGCGATGCTCGCGATGACGACTGGATTCCCATCGCGAGCTGGCTCAATCGGTCGCCATACGACTCAGACATTCAGCTCGTAAAACTGAATGATCTCCTTCATCGCCCGCTGCGCTTCTTCGTCGCCCTTTATCAAAATGTCTTCGACATCCCTCAATGGCGGAAGAGGATGCAGACGTTCAGCAATCTGCATCGCGCTGTAGTCTTGAGTCGCTGTTCCTTCGCTGACTCTTATGAAGCCGATAGCGCTTTCGCCTGCGGCAAAATGATTGGAAACCCGGATTTTCGGTGCCATGCCGTAATCCACCACGATCACCAGATCATCGCGCTCACGGTGAAACTTCAAGTTGTCGATCGTCAGCCTGCGTTCGGAAAAGTCGATCCCGTCAAGGCCGTCTCCCCGATTGATGATCACGTCCCTGCCGAGGCCATCGTATCGGTAGATATCATTTCCGGCGCCGCCGGTTAGCGTGTCATTGCCCGGCCCACCCAACAGCAGATCACCACCGGGGCTGCCCGTGAGCACGTCATCCCCTTCCATGCCTCGGATTTCCCCCGCGCCGCTTATCGTGTCGTTGCCTCGACCACCGACTAACGGCAGCGCCCGTCCGTCTCGCAGAGACGTAAAACGCGTTGAATTGTTAACGGTTACACCCGTATGAAAAGTCTCGGGCGCAGGGCCCAGCTGACTTGACTCCAAGAGTTGTTTCAAACTCACGACCGACCCATCGGCGAAATTCAAGAGCTCAATCCCGGCCCCCTCAAGTGCACCATTGAGGGGCAAGACGATGCGAACTTTCTGTATCCCACCCCAATTGATATCGAGTGTCGGATGGAGCATTTTCGCTCTTGGCGGATTGCGGTGTGCCCCGCGACCTGGGTTGGGTTCCAGCTCGACATGCGTGGTTTCTATCAGCGCAGCACCCCAGCTCAATTGCAGTGCATCGCGCTGCGCATCTGCTGGAAGGACGACCGTGTCCTGATCGATCAATCCGTACTCGTCTTTCCACCCCGCTGCGCCAACTTCTGCTCGGTGGAAAACAGGGTTCGGCACATCCGCAATCGTGGTAGTTGCTCCGGCGTGCGCTTGCACGATGTAGGTGTCGGCACCGTCTTCACCGTAAAGCCAATCATCCCCTGCCCCGCTGACCAGATAGTCGGCGCCCTCGGAGCCCAGCAAGGTATCGTCACCTGCACCTGCGGATAAAAACGCGCCCGGTGTTCTGTCGCCGACAGTGCCGTAGTCAAGTGGGGAGCCTGCATGAGCGACAATCAGATCGTCTCCCGCGCCGCCGTGGAAAACGTTTTCCACTTCGACGTTGACTCGCCCGCCGGCATCGTCGCCAGGGACGATTTTGCGTTTGATCGTTTCAGTTGTGACATCCCAGCGAAACGCCTTGGGCACCGTTTCCCCCGAACCGAAGCTTGCTGCCGGATAGATGTACCAGCCCTCAAGCGCGCCGGATTCCTTACGGTCTTCAACCAATACATCTCCCGTATTGAATGAAAAGCCGTTGGCCGAGCCGGATCGATAATAGCGAGGCGCCTGACGTGAAGAGGCTATCGTCCCATCGGCTTTCACCTGTTTATGTTCGACACGAGTTGTGGTTTTCGACTGCCTTTCACTGACCACGGCATGCCCTGCATCAACCTTCATCCATGGCGGCGTTTCAGACAGTGTTCCCGCTTCGACGCCGTCATCGCTCAGCTCGGTGTGAGTGATGTAACCGGTGTCGCTAGTCGTGATATGACTGCGAACCCAGACGCCTTGATCACTCAAGGTGAAACCTGTGGCGTGTTTGCGGGCGGAGCGCCTGGATTTGATTTGCGCGAGGAATTTTTCAGTCCAGTCAACGGGGTGATCAGATGCCACAGGGCGTTGCGCCGCGATGGTTACATCGTCTGGCTGAACCGGGTCATCAACTTTGCTTTGCTGGATTCCTGTGGCTGTTACAACTTCCGGTACAGGTGACTCGGGCACCTTTATCGGCGGCAATGTTTTGCGCAGGGCATCCTCATAACCAAGTACAACGCCATCGCTGAAACTGAATGTGGAATCCTTCCACTGCTCGTGACTCTTGATGAGTATCGCGTCGCCCGCGCCATTGGCCAGCCGCAATACCGTGCCGACGGTAACTTCAATAATGTCGGCTTTCAGACTTTGTGCAGAAAACCCTGCGCCGAACCTGATGATGTTGCGGCCGCCGGCATCGGTAACAATATCCAGACCATCGCCAGTCCCGAAATAATAAACATCAGCACCGTCATGGCCCTCCATCACGTCGTTACCGGCCCCGCCATCAAAAACGTTATTGCCTGAATCTCCCCGAAGGTGGTCTACACCCTCCCCGCCCAACAACGTGTCGTCGCCACCACCGCCCAGCAGGGTATCGTTACCTGAACCACCGTCCAGATAATCTGCGCCGTGTTCAGCCTCGGCTGTGTGCTCGTAATCGCCGGATAAAATGTCATCATCAGCGCCGCCATAAAGCGTGTCGGCGCCCAAGCCTCCCAGAAGGGTATCGTTTCCTTCATCGCCTTGAAGGTAATCATTGTTGATTCCACCTGACTGCAGGTTGGACACATCGCCATCCATTGCGTCAGCTCCTGCCCCACCGATCAGGGTATCGGAGCCACCCATTCCCTGAAGTGTGTCATCGCCCGCTCCACCATCAAGTAAATCATTACCGTGATAACGAACCGGATGCTCAGCATTGTCCCCGGCCAGCACGTCGTTACCTTCCCCTCCGAACAGCAGATCATTCGCCCCGCCCCCGAAAAGTTTGTCGTCTCCCGCACCACCGTCCAGCAGGTCATTTCCAAAAAAGTGGGCGGCGTCACCGGCAACGCCGCTCAGTACATCGTCATCCCCGTGGAGAGTGTCATTACCTGAGCCACCATAAATCGCATCGGCTCCACCGTTACCAGCGAGCCAATCATCGCCACTGCCACCGTCCAATACATCGTTGCCATGGTGTTTGCTTTGCAGGCCACCTCCCCAGTCGAGGTTATCTCCCATCATTGTGTCGTTACCGCTTCCTCCGGCCAGCGTGTCATTCCCGCCCTCCCCCCAAAGAAGATCATCTTCAGTTCCGCCATCAAGCAGATCCTCACCCCATCCGCCATTGAGAACATCGCGACCGCCCTGACCGTAGAGAACATCGTTATCGCCCTGCGTCGAACTATTGAAGGAGGCCTTTGAAAAGACAGTTCGGTGACTGGTGACACCACCGTCTATAAGCACTTTGACGCGTTTGAATCCCCATTTCTGCTCCAGCGCGCCAGTCGTTTCATCCCCTGATAAAATGTCATCTCCCGCACCTCCAATCAGCGTATCCCGATCGTTACCGCCCAGAAGCACGTCCTGGGATGCCGTACCGATGAGCAAATCGTGGCCGGCGCCTCCGTCAAGCCAATCGCCGCGAGCTGCTTTGCCTTTAGAGGCGCCAGCGGCCATGGCCTTTTCGAGCGTCGTCTGTTTATCCCCAAACAACTGATCGTTTCCGTCGTTGCCGAACAATCGGTCTGATCCACCAAGTCCGAGAATGACGTCGTCTTTTGCAGAGCCGTAGAGCACATCGGCCTTGTTTCTCTGTTTTACGTTGGCCAATAGCAAGGCGTTGCCCAACTCATCGTATGAGAACTGATCACCGGGAACATTGGGGTCGATATCTTTCGCTTTCCAGTCGCCCTGGAGAACCAGATCGGGAGCAGAGAACGTATGGCCTTGGTGTTCAGGAAGTCGGATGCCAAGCATCCCGGGGCGGAAGTTCTTGATAACGACGAGATCGTTCAGGCCATATTTGATGTTGAGCGTGGGTTCATTGCGTTCTTCGATGAGGGTCAGGGTGATGGCCTGATCCTCGGTCGACCAGATATTGCTCAAAGGGGCGCGACGTTTGAGTGAAGGAATCGGCGCGCCGTTGATCCACAGCTGCCCATTGGCGTTGGCGTCGAAGATCTCATCAATGCCATCACCGCTGGAAAACTCATAGCGGTCGCTGCCTTCGCCACCGATCAAAGAGTCGTTACCCTTTCCTCCGACCAGAACATCATCACCGGCCATTCCGTACAGCGCATCATTGCCGTCGCCTCCGCCAAGCAAATCGTTGCCGCGTCCACCCTCGATGACATCGTGACCTGCCAGCCCGTTGATCGTGTCATTGCCCACGCCGCCATACAGATGATCAGCATTTGCACCGCCCGCGAAAGATCGCGCACCGTCATCACCGAACATCACCAGCGGATTTAACACACCGGTGGTCATCGGCACCTGTTTGGCTGAGGCGAGATCGGAGTAGGAAAACTTCTGCAGCGATTGTTCTCCAAACGAGCCCTGGGTTCGGGCAATCAACCGGGCCAGCATTTGCGCGCGATCGGCGAGCCATTGCGCGGTGATGAAACCTTCGCCGGTCAGCGGATCGTAGAGCTCCAGTCCGCGTCCGGGGTAATCGTCAGCTCGTTCTATGACGACTTCGCTGAGTTGCTTCAGGGAATTGCGCAACGCCAGGCCGATAGGTGTCGACTCCCCAGCCAGTTTTGCCCATGAATTCGCGTTTCCGTATTCGCCTATTGATCGGGTGACGATGCTTTGGGACTGCTCTGGTGAAAATGCCGAGAAGAATGCGTAAGCGTTGGTGGCGAAGGTTTCATCGGTGGTAGGCGGCGCTGCTGAATCGCCGTCGTAAGTGCGCTTGAACATGTCCAGGAATTCATTCTGGCCATAGCGCAATATCAGGTCGACCACGACGGAAACCGGCGTGCCTTTGACCACATGCTGAATCAGCGGATTCAGGCTGCCACTGGCGAGCGCGATATTGATTTGCTCTGGCACGACGGAAAGCAGACTTTGCATTGGATTGACGCCGAAATTGCTGAGCGCCGCCTGCAATCCGACACTGTATGAATCGATGGCGAACAGAATATTTTTATAGTCATCGAGCCTGTTGGCTTTTGCTTGAATCGGCGGGCCGCCATCTTCCCCCTGCGAATCACCAGCGGAGATCAATCTCCAGGTTTCATAGGGCGGGGCTCCACCCAACAGGCTGAATCCGACTGTCCCAGACCAGCCGGCATTGCGTTTCACGGCTGTATCTTCCTCCCCGCAAACCTTACTAAACAGAGCCTCGCCAATCGCGCTGGCATCGATTTCTGCGATCTGGCTAATGGACGGAACCGTCCAGGGTGCTAATCGATCAGCAAGGGATCCGTCGATCAGGGTATTGATGAAATTGACGGCGACTTGATTGGATGACAGCTGCATCAGGTCTTCACTGAAGATTCTATTCAGTCTCAATTCGCCTTGGCGGGAGGTGTAGCCGCGAATCAGGGCGGAGTAGGCACCGTTTCCCCCGTTGGCATCAATGGCCACGGCAAGCCAGAGCCTGGCGCTATTCAGAACTTTTGCAGTCTCTTCATCAACAGCGAAAACTTCAGAAACTCTTCCATCGATAATGTCAAATAGCTTTTGATACAGCGGAGCGCAGCCAGTCCCTGCTAACTCCAGCGCTTCGTACTGAATCTCTTCTGAGCGCAGCCTCATCCCTTTGCAAATATTGGCTGCATTAAAGATTTCTGTTTTTTCCATATCGCTAAATACATAACTCATCGTTACTTCCTTGTAATAACAGCGCGTGAAAGATAATCACTGAGAAACTTGAGCATCCCAGGTGCTTCGCGTAATGAGGAAAGTCGGAGACTTACGCGACCGTGCCCCCCGGAAAAATCAAAGCTGTGCAACTCCACTGTGCAAAAAAAACTCAACTTTCCAAAATCCAGATTCTCCAGTTCAGTTCTGCTGAACTTTGCCAGTTTCTTGCCAGTCAGTTCTTCCTCGGAAGCCGGACGTATCAAGCCGTCACAATTTATTAATCGAGGTGTTCCATCACGCCGCGACCAGCCAGTAATGACAAACGTTCTAACGACCCCCTCATTCTTGAAATGCGGCGGAGGTGCATTAAGCCAAAGCTCCAGTCCCGGATAATTTTTTAGCTTCACTATCAACTCATCCGGCCAGTTGATGTGCCGATAGCCCCGTTCATGGGGCTCGGTAGTCTCTTTTTTTGTATAAAGCCCGGCGTTCACTTTATAAAGACGCCAACTTTCAGGAGTCGGCTTTACACTCTGATCGTGGTACGACCGTATATCCGTCCCGGTCCACCAGAAATGCCCCTTGAGCGTATTGGCCAGACACGCTTTCTTATTCGACAATTCAGGCATGCCAACATAAAACTCCGGGACCAGAGTCTTATCCACATAGCTGCCGCCCAGTATGGGCACCTGCTTCATGCTCGCCAGCTTCTTTTGACAGGCCTCCTGATCCGCGTAATACATTGCCATCGCCTCGGCGACTTGTTCTTCACGGATATAAAAATTCACCACGCAGTAACAGACATAAATAAACAAGCCGTATTTCAACAACTTCTTAAACCATTTAACCCATTGCTTACGCGACATCCGGAACATTTCAAATCTCCCTGTCAAACAGAGGAACAGGCTGTTTCTTGAGATGCTCGTACATCGCGCTTTCAAATACCTCAAAGTATTGTTTCGTGCCGTACGCCACATCAAATCTGCTAGCTGTCAACTTCGCAGCACTGCGAAGGCAGTCGTACTCATCAACGGATTCAAGAACCTTGGCAATACATTTGGCAATACCGTGATGATCGAAGAAATCCACCAGCATTCCATTGTGACCATCGACGATCACCTCCCTTACCGGAGCCGTATCCGACGCTACTAGCACACACCCAGCCGCCATCGCCTCCAGTAACGACCACGACAAAACAAACGGATACGTCAAATAAACATGAACCTTTGAACATTCCAGAAGCGACCGGTAAGTCTGGTAAGAAAGTTTGCCTGTGAAATGAACGTTGGAATGATCGAAACTTACCTCGCCCTCCATCCTGCTGCGCCAATTGGCGTAGCCAACCGGCTTACACCCATAACTGACGTCATCACCGCCCACTATGATTATCTGCGCATCGGGGCACTCAGCCTGAATATGCGGGATCGCTCGCATAAAACTGTGAAACCCGCGATAAGGCTCAAGATTCCTCGCGACATAAGTAACGATCGGCTGCCCGGCTCTCAGTTCGACGCCATTGGGCAACCTGACGGCCCCAACTTTCGCAAAACAGGAACTTTGAATGACGCCCTCGTGAATAACCCGAATGGCCGACTGATAAGCTGCAGG
Source organism: Pseudomonas sp. AIG (assembly GCF_977020205.1). Lineage (NCBI taxonomy): Bacteria > Pseudomonadati > Pseudomonadota > Gammaproteobacteria > Pseudomonadales > Pseudomonadaceae > Pseudomonas > Pseudomonas sp. AIG. The sequence continues at coordinate 143,515 of NZ_CDROCK010000004.1, forward strand.
AAACAGACTGCGCTGCCACCGCGTGGGCGCAATGGCAATGTCACATTGCTCAAGATTCAAAAGATGCAACGAATTGAGCACTCGCAGCCTTGATGACTCTCTTGTTGCTCGCGGGAATTCAGGATCGAACCCGGAATCTGCGCCCTGCGCCCGATAGTAATATTCGCAATAGTGAATAAGCGGCGCGTCAGGATAGACATCCTTGACGAAGAGCGTTTCCCCCCATCCGGGATGAGCGAGAATTACGTCCGGCCGATAACCCGAATGTTTCAGCCGGCTCAGAATTTCAAAAACCTTCTGTCCATCAGTCACCGCTTGTTCGTAACGGGTCAGGTAGGGGTGAATACCGCCCGGTGCTCGGCTGGCAGCGCGGTATCGATATATTTTCACCCCTGCGATACCCGGCGCCGTATCCCGACCTATCGCTAAAACCTCATAACGCCTGTCAATCGCCGCCAGCACCACATGACGGAACTGGCCCGGAAAGTTTTGGTGAATCACAAGAAGCTTCATAGCGGCATCGTCCTTTTATTCGCCGCTGTTGAACTGAGTTTTGCTCACCTTGATCGGCAGGAACAAACGCTAACAAATGCAAGGAAATGAAACTGTAGGAAGCGTCTGGGAATGCCCTAGGAGATGGCTAACGGGACGACTTTTCGACGGGCATAAAAAAGCGGCGCTAATTGCGCCGCTTTCATTTGCGTGGATCTACCAGCGGTTGCCACGTCCGTTGTGGTCGCCGCGACCGCTGTGTCGGTCGTAGTTGCCACGACCGCGATGATCGTTATCCCAACCGCCGCGACGGTGGCCATCCCAACGTCCGCGATCGTTGTCGTGCCAGCGACGGCTTTCGTAGTAACGCGGGGCCGGTTGGTAATAGCGCGGTTGCTGGTAGTACCGCGGGGCTGGCTGGTAGTAGCGTGGCTGCGCGTAATACGTGCTGCCACCGTTGTAATACGTGCCGCCCGTGTTGTAGTAGGCCGGTGCGGGTGATGTGTAGACCTCTGAGCTGTAATACGAGTCCGCGTAGGAGTACGGGACGCAACCGGCAACGGAAAACATCAACGCAGCAAGTAGAAGAATTCGTCTATACATGGCGGCCTCCTGGACCGCGGGTTGGCCACACCAGCGACGCTGGCAGGCGACAGTCATTAATCGGTGACTGTCGAAAAATCAGACAGCGTTTTCGGCATCTGGTGCGTTCCTGCAACAAGTTGAAACAAGTGATTGATGAAATCCTGTTCATTTGGAAACCGCTGTCATTCAGCCACTGATCAATGGTGGCCACCGTGATATCCGCCGCCGTGATAACCCCGCCCGTAGCCACCCCGATAACCGTAACCACCATAGTAATAACGCGAACCGCCGTAGTAGCGCGGACCGTAATAACCACCATAGTAATAAGGCGAGTAATAGCCGGGAGAGTAGTAAGTAGACGGATACGCATCGTAGGGAGCGGCGTAGTAATAACAACCAGACAGACCCAAACCGAGCACTGCTCCCAGCAGCACCCTTCGTAACGTTTTCTGAATAAGCATGGCGGCCTCCTGAAAGACCTGCGACAGCAGTCGGCACAGACCGGCTGACATCTGTTTTGACTGGCAAAGCCATGCCGAGTGCCGACACCCCAAAACCATCGGATCAGCGGCAGACACGCTGCATCACGGTGCAGCCGCGCACCAACACAAAGCGCCTCAGCGCCCTCGCCGCCAACCCGATGCAACCTGCGCGCCCGTGCCAGAGCGCCTGACGCGACTTGGCACGCGTCTCGCTTTAGCAAACCCGTGCAGGAGTCATCACAGGTTCGCGGCACCACAATTTGCAATGGCTGACTAGGGTTCCGGCTCGCAATCGCGAGTGGCTGGTCCGAGAGTTGGCGACCTCCAGTTGAGGTTACACGGCGGGACAAAAGCCCGGGAGACAAGCCACCGTTCGCGGTGCCGCGTTGCCTTCCTGTCCGCCCTTGATCAACTGGAGAACCCACCATGACCCGACTACGTTTGCCCGCCCTGCTCGCCGCCGCCTTCGCCGCGCTCGTCAGCACCCAAGCCCCCGCTGCCCAGAAAGACCATTTCAGCGTCTGCTGGACGATTTACGCCGGCTGGATGCCATGGGAATACGCCGGCAGCCAGGGCATCGTCGATAAATGGGCAAAGAAATACGGGATCAAGATCGACGTCGTGCAGCTCAACGATTACGTCGAATCGATCAACCAATACACCGCTGGCCAATTCGACGGCTGCACCATGACCAACATGGATGCGCTGACCATTCCGGCCGCCGGCGGCGTCGACAGCACCGCGCTGATCGTCAGCGATTTCTCCAACGGCAACGACGGCATTGTCCTCAAGGGCGACGGCAAGAAAGTCGCCGACCTCAAGGGCATGGACGTCAATCTGGTCGAACTGTCGGTCTCGCACTACCTGCTGGCCCGCGCGCTGGATTCGGTCGACCTCACCGAGAAAGACCTGAAAGTGGTCAACACCTCCGACGCCGACATCTCCGCCGCGTTCAACACCGAACAGGTCAACGCGGTGACCACGTGGAACCCGATGCTCTCGGACATCAAGGCCAAACCGGGCGTGACCGAAGTGTTCAACTCCAGCCAGATCCCCGGCGAGATCATGGACATGATGGTGGTCAACAGCGCCACCCTCAAAGACAACCCGGCGCTGGGCAAAGCGCTGACCGGCGCGTGGTTCGAAGTGGTCGATTTGATGAACGCCAAGAACGCCGCGAGCAAGGCTGCGCTGGAGCATATGGCCAAAGCCTCGGGCACCGATCTGGCTGGATTCCAGGCGCAACTCGACACCACCAAACTGTTCGCCACGCCCAGCGAAGCGCTGAGTTTCGCCACCAGCAAACAACTGCCGGAAACCATGCGCAAGGTCGCCGAATTCTCGTTCCAGCACGGCTTGCTCGGCGAAGGCGCGAAAGACACCAGCGCGGTCGGCATGGCCTTCGCCAACGGCGTGACCAGTGGCGATACCGGCAACCTCAAGCTGCGTTTCGATCCGACCTACGTGCAGATGGCCGCCGACGCCAAGCTGTAAGCCACGGAGGATTTGGCCATGCGCCTGATCAATCGCCACCCGGATCGCCCGAGTCGCCTGTTGCTGGTGATCCTGCCGTTCGCCCTGCTGCTGTTCGCCTACTTCATGGGCTCGGCCGAGCGCCTGGCGGACAACCCCAACGACAAGCTGCTGCCCAGCGCCGTGCAGATGAGCGACGCGGTCAAACGCCTGGCCTTCAATGCCGACAGCCGCACCGGTGACTACCTGTTGTGGCAGGACACCGCGTCGAGTCTGCGGCGTCTGGCCATCGGCCTCGGCATCGCCGCACTGGCCGGGCTGTGCCTGGGCATCGCCGCCGGTACGTTGCCGCTGTTCGGTGCACCGTTGTCGCCGCTGCTGACAGTACTGTCGATGGTGCCGCCACTGGCGATCCTGCCGATTCTGTTCATCGTCTTCGGTCTGGGCGAGTTGTCGAAAGTCATGCTGATCGTGATCGGCATCACCCCGGCGCTCGCTCGCGATCTGGAACAACGCGCCCGGGAGATACCGGTCGAACTGCTGATCAAGGCGCAGACCCTCGGCGCCTCGACCTGGACGCTGATGCTGCGCGTAGTGCTGCCGCAACTGTTGCCGCGTTTGTTGATCTCGCTGCGGCTGATGCTCGGTTCGGCGTGGCTGTTCCTGATTGCCGCCGAAGCGATCGCCTCCACCGACGGCCTCGGCTACCGGATTTTTCTGGTACGCCGCTATCTGGCGATGGACGTGATCCTGCCGTACGTGGTGTGGATCACCCTCCTCGCCTGGCTGATGGATTGGGGCCTGAAACACCTGACCCGCCGGGCATTCCCTTGGTATGAGGGGGCGGCCAAATGAGCTTCATCACCGTGAAAAATGTCTGGCAGCAATACGCCGATCAAGTGGTGCTGGAAGGCTTGAACCTGAATGTCAACGAAGGCGAATTTTGCACCTTGGTCGGCGCGTCCGGTTGCGGCAAATCGACCTTCCTGCGCTTGCTGCTCGGCCAGGAAACGGCGAGTCGCGGCGAGATTCTGCTCGACGGTCAAGCGCTGGCCAGTGAGCCGGATGCCAGCCGTGGCGTGGTGTTCCAGCGCTACTCGGTGTTCCCGCATTTGAGCGTGCTCGACAACGTCGCCCTCGGCCTTGAATTGCCGCGCGCGCCATTGCTGGGGCGGTTGTTCGGCAGCGCCAAACGTGAGGCACGCGAACAGGCAGCGGCGTTGCTGCACAAGGTTGGCCTCGGCCATGCGCTCGACAAGTACCCGGCGCAGTTGTCCGGCGGCATGCAGCAACGGCTGGCGATTGCCCAGGCACTGATCATGAAACCGCGCGTGTTGCTGCTCGACGAACCGTTCGGCGCGCTCGATCCGGGCATCCGCAAAGACATGCACGCCTTGCTGCTGGAGCTGTGGCGCGAAACCAAACTGACGGTGTTCATGGTCACTCATGACTTGTCCGAAGGCTTCAGCCTCGGCACGCGTCTGCTGGTGTTCGACAAGGTTCGCCTCGACCCGCATGCCCCCGGCGCCTATGGCGCGCGCATCACCTACGACATCCCTTTGAACAGCGACCGCCGCGCCCAACGCGCCGCCGTCGACGCCCTGCCGTTGCCACTGGCAGGCGCCCTTCGCACCGCTTGAGAGGACTGCTCCGATGAATAAACCGATGACCGATTCGACCCAACTGTTCCCACCGTTCGCCGAAGAAATGCTCCCCGGCGGCGGCCACCGTTCCTTCGTGTTGAAGCGCGGCCAATTGTTGCGCCTGACCGATCTGCGCGGCGGCGCCAACGTCAGCCTGACCCTGCTCAACGCTAATGAAAAAACCGAGCGGCTGAACCTGCCCGACAGCCTCAAATGCCAACACACCGCCAAGCTCACCAGCGGCCACTGCCTGTACTCGGACATGGGCCGCGTGCTGGCCGCAATCACCGCCGACACTTGCGGCTGGAGCGACAGCCTCGGCGGCGTGCTCTGCGCCGAAGAGGTCGCGCAGAAGTACGGTCAGGGCCGCTATCAGGAACTGCGTAACGGCTTCTTCCGCAACGGCACCGACAACCTGTTGGTGGAACTCGGCAAGTGGGGCCTGGGCCTGTCCGATCTGTTGATGACGCTCAATCTGTTCAGCCGCGTGAACGTCGATGAGGCCGGGCGTTTCCACTTCGTCGAGGCCAACTCCAAGGCTGGCGATTACATCGAGTTGTACGCGCCGATGGACACGCTGGTGGTGCTCACCGCGCTGCAACACCCGATGGATCCGTCGCCGGAATACGCACCAAAACCGCTGAAGCTGAGCTGGATGAACGCCGACGCCAGCGTCGCCGAACACTGCCGCACTTCGCGCCCGGAAAATGAGCGCGGCTTTATCAACACCGACCGTTTGTTCGCCTGAGGATCGCTGCCATGCCAGTTGCTATCGCCACTTCGCAAAACCAACCCGACACAGCGGTGTACCGCGCCACAATCCCGGCCGGTGAGCCCTGGCTGATGGAGGTCAAGGCCGGCCAGACCCTGCGCATCCTCGACCTGGAAGGTAATCAGGCCGTCGATACGTTGTTCTACAGCCTCGCCAATCCCAAGGAACGCTATGACGTGCAGCGCACTTTACGCCGGCAGAACAGCGTCTACCTAAGCACCGGCAGCGTGCTGTATTCCAACCTCGGCCACGCGATGCTGACCATCGTCGCCGACACTTGCGGGCGACACGACACCCTCGGCGGTGCCTGCGCGCAGGAGAGCAACACCGTGCGTTACGCCCTGGAGAAACGCTACATGCACAGCTGCCGCGACAACTACCTGCGCGCCTGTGTGCATGACGGCCGACTGGGCAAAGGCGACATCGGACCGAACATCAATTTCTTCATGAATGTACCGGTCACGGCGGATGGCGGGCTGACGTTCGAGGACGGGATTTCGGCGCCGGGCAAGTACGTCGATTTACGCGCGGAGATGGATGTGATCGTGCTGATTTCCAACTGCCCGCAGTTGAACAACCCGTGCAACGCCTATAACCCGACACCTGCGGAGCTGCTGGTATGGAACTGAAAATCAGCCGGTTGCGCCGCTTGCTTTTCGCACTGTGCCAGGCGCGTTCCGGGCAGTGCCTGAAAAAGTGAAACCACCGTAAATCCCTTTGTAGGAGTGAGCCTGCTCGCGATAGCGGTGTGTCAGATACATTAGTTTCACTGATCCGACGCTATCGCGAGCAGGCTCACTCCTACAGGGGATCGGTGGTGTTCTGAAGTGGTTTTTTCATCCGGGACGGCCCGGATGTCTGTCGAAAAACGGCGGGACGGCCCGCTTCCCCTTCAGGGGTTATGCCATGTTCGAAAAAGTCCTCATCGCCAACCGTGGCGCCATCGCCTGCCGCATCCTGCGCACCCTCGCCGCACTGCAGGTGAAAGGCGTGGCGGTGTATTCCGAAGCCGACGCCGCCAGCCTGCACATCCTGCACGCCGATGAAGCCCACAGCCTCGGTGAAGGCGCTGCTGCCGGCACTTATCTGGCCGTCGACAAGATCCTCGCCATTGCCAAACAAAGTGGCGCCACGGCGATCCACCCCGGCTACGGCTTTCTCTCGGAAAACGCTGCGTTCGCCGAAGCCTGTGAAGCGCAGAACATCGCCTTCATCGGCCCGACGCCAGAACAGTTGCGCGTGTTCGGACTCAAGCACACCGCCCGCGCGCTGGCCAAACAGCACGGCGTGCCCATGCTCGAAGGCACCGAACTGCTCGACAGCCTCGACGCCGCGCTGATTGCCGGCGAACAGGTCGGCTACCCGGTGATGCTGAAAAGCACCGCCGGCGGTGGCGGCATCGGCATGCGCGTGTGCCGCAGCGCCAGCGAACTGAGCGAGTCGTTCGAAGCGGTGAAACGCCTCGGCCAGAACAACTTCAGCGACGCCGGGGTGTTCATCGAAAAGTACATCCAGCGCGCCCGGCATCTGGAAGTGCAGGTGTTCGGCGACGGACGCGGTGAGGTCATCGCCCTCGGCGTGCGCGACTGCTCGGTGCAGCGGCGCAATCAGAAAGTCCTCGAAGAAACCCCGGCACCAAACCTGCCGGACGGCATGGCCGAAGAGCTGTGCGCGGCGGCGATCAAACTGGCGAAAGCCGTTAACTACCGCAGCGCCGGCACCGTGGAATTCGTCTTCGACAGCGAAGCGCAGCGCTTCTATTTCCTCGAAGTGAACACGCGTTTGCAGGTCGAGCACGGTGTCACCGAACAGGTTTGGGGCGTGGATCTGGTGCGTTGGATGGTTGAGTTGGCGGCGGGTGATTTGCCGCCGCTGAGCGAGTTGTATCGTCAGCTGAAACCCGAGGGCCATGCGATTCAGGCGCGGCTGTATGCGGAGGATCCCGGACGCGATTTTCAGCCAAGCCCGGGCTTGCTGACGGCGGTGGCGTTTCCCCCGACCAACGGCATTCAACTGCGCATCGATACCTGGGTTGAGGCTGGCTGCGAGATCCCGCCGTATTTCGACCCGATGATCGCCAAGGTCATCACCTGGGCGCCGACTCGCGAACAGGCGCGTGCCGAACTGCACCAGGCGCTGGGCGACAGTTTGTTGTATGGCGTGGAAACCAACCGCGATTACCTGCGGCAGATTCTCCTCGACACGCCTTTCGCCAGCGGCGAGCCGTGGACCCGTTGCCTGGAAGGTCTGGTCTATCGCGCCAACACTTTCGAAGTGCTCAGCGCCGGCACGCAAACCAGTGTGCAGGACTATCCCGGTCGCCTCGGCTACTGGGCGGTCGGTGTGCCGCCGTCGGGGCCGATGGACAGCCGTGCATTGCGTCTGGGCAATCGTCTGCTCGGCAATCCTGAAGGTGCGGCGGCGCTGGAAATCACCATGAGCGGACCTTTGCTGCGCTTCAATTGTGCGGCGGTGGTCGCGGTGACGGGGGCGCCGATTGGCCTGACGCTTGAGGGGGAAAGCGTGCCGATGAACACCACGTTGCTGATCCCCGCTGGCGCGACGTTGCATCTGGGCAGCATCAGCGGCGCCGGGGCACGCAGTTATCTGTGTCTGCGCGGTGGCTTGCAGGTGCCGGATTACCTGGGCAGCAAAAGTACTTTCACTCTGGGTCAGTTTGGTGGGCACGGTGGTCGGGCGTTGCGTGCCGGGGATGTGTTGCATATCGCTGCGCTGAAGGACCGCAGTGCGGGTCAGCAACTGGCCGAGCAGCACATCACCGCGTTGCCGGCGGTGCGGCAGATTCGGGTGATTTACGGCCCGCACGCGGCACCGGAATACTTCACTGAAAACTACATCAGCACTTTTTTTCAAACTCAGTGGGAAGTGCATTTCAACTCCAGCCGCACCGGTGTCCGGCTGATCGGGCCGAAGCCGGAATGGGTGCGGGCCGACGGTGGCGAGGCCGGGTTGCATCCGTCGAATATTCACGACAATCCGTATGCCATCGGCGCGGTGGATTTTACCGGTGACATGCCGGTGATCCTCGGCCCGGATGGCCCGAGCCTTGGCGGGTTCGTGTGCCCGGTGACGGTGATCGAAGCGGATCTGTGGCAACTGGGGCAGCTCAAGGCGGGCGATAAAATCCAGTTCATCCCCGTCAATCTAAAAACCGCTCGCGATCTCGCCCTGAAATGGGATCTCCCCTGTGGGAGCGAGCTTGCTCGCGAAGAGGCCGTGTCAGTCAACATTGATGTGTCTGACACACCGCATTCGCGAGCAAGCTCGCTCCCACAGGGTTTGGTGTCACCTGCAGTGTTGAATTTGGGTCAGGAGGATCGGCGGCTTGTTGCACGGGTCTCCGGGGATACTCATCTGTTGCTGGAAATCGGGGAGCCGGAACTCAATCTGGTCCTGCGCTTTCGCGCTCACGCCCTGATGCAAGCGCTGGAAAGCAAACACCTGCACGGCGTGATCGACCTCACCCCCGGCATTCGCTCGCTGCAAATCCACTACCAGCCCGAGCAACTGCCGCTCGCCGATCTGCTCGGCATCATCGCCGGCGAATGGGACGCGGTGTGCGCCGCCAATGACCTGCAAGTACCGTCACGCATCGTCCATTTACCGTTGTCGTGGGACGACCCGGCCTGCCAGTTGGCCATCGAAAAATACATGACCACCGTGCGCAAGGACGCGCCGTGGTGCCCGAGCAATCTGGAGTTTATCCGCCGCATCAACGACCTGCCCAATCTCGACGAAGTACAGCGCACCGTGTTCGACGCGAGCTATCTGGTGATGGGCCTTGGCGACGTTTATCTCGGTGCGCCGGTGGCCACGCCGCTGGATCCGCGCCATCGTCTGGTTACGACCAAATACAACCCGGCGCGCACCTGGACCGCCGAGAACTCGGTGGGCATCGGCGGCGCCTATATGTGCGTGTACGGCATGGAAGGCCCGGGCGGTTATCAGTTTGTCGGGCGCACTCTGCAGATGTGGAATCGCTACCGCGAAGTCGCTGCGTTCGACGGCAAACCGTGGCTGCTGCGCTTCTTCGATCAGATTCGTTTCTACCCGGTCAGCGCCGAAGAACTGCTGCGCATCCGCCGCGATTTTCCGCTGGGGCGTTTCGAGCTGAACATCGAACACAGCCAGCTCAACCTCGCCGATTATCAGGCGTTTCTCAGCCGCGAAGCCGAAGGCATCAGCGCCTTTCGCGCCCAACAACAGGGTGCCTTCAATGCCGAGCGCGAACGCTGGATCGCCAGCGGTCAGGCGCATTTCGACAGCGAAGAAGCCGTGCCGGAATCGACCGAGGATGCGCCACTGGCCGACGGTGAACACAGCGTCGACAGCCACATTGCCGGCAATCTCTGGCAGGTGCAGGTCGAGGCCGGCAGCCGTGTCGCGGCGGGCGATGTGCTGGTGATTCTCGAGTCGATGAAGATGGAGATCCCGGTACTCGCGCCGCTGGCCGGGGTGGTGCGCGAGATCCGCGTGCAGCCCGGTTCGGCGGTACGCGCCGGACAACGCGTCGTGGTGCTGGCACTCGACTGAAGCCAATTGGATAAGGATCTACTCATGAATTTGCAACTCGATGTTCTGCGCCAGGCCTATCGCAATGGCGACACCACTCCACGTCAACTGCTGCCGAAACTGCGCGAGAAAGCCGCCGCGCTGAACCCGGATTACCACCTGTTCATTCATCTGCTCAGCGTCGCAGAACTGGAGCCCTATCTGGCCGCTCTCGACGGTCGCGACCTCGACAGTCTGCCGCTGTACGGCGTGCCATTTGCGATCAAGGACAATATCGATCTGGCCGGCATACCGACCACCGCTGCGTGCCCGGACTTTGCTTATGTGCCGGAGCGCTCGGCGACCATCGTCGAGCAGTTGATTGCGTTGGGTGCTATTCCGTTGGGCAAGACCAATCTCGATCAATTTGCCACGGGCCTCAACGGCAGCCGCTCGCCGTATGGCGCGTGCCCGAACAGTGTGCTGACGGAATATCCGTCCGGCGGTTCCAGCGCCGGTTCGTCGCTGGCGGTGGCGTTGGGCGTGGCGAGTTTAGCCTTGGGCACCGACACCGCAGGCTCCGGTCGGGTGCCGGCGGCGCTGAACAATCTGGTCGGATTGAAGGCGAGCAAAGGGCTGATCTCCACCGCCGGTGTGCTGCCGGCCTGTCGTACGCTCGATTGCGTGACCACGTTTACCGCCACTGCGCGTGAGGCCAGTCAGTTGCTGGCGCTGACCGCCACGCTTGATCCGCGTGATGAGTACAGCCGCCGCAATCCATCGTGGAATGACGGCTCGGCGTTTGGTGCGCCACGAGCATTTCGTTTCGGTGTGCCGCGTGCGCAGGATCTTGAGTTTTTCGGCTGCGTCGAAGGGCCACTGTTGTTTGGCGATGCCATCGACCGCCTCAAGGCCTTGGGTGGCGAAGCGGTTGAACTGGACCTGTCGCCATTCCTTGAAGCCGCGCGTTTGCTATACGAAGGGCCGTGGGTTGCCGAGCGCTACAGCGTGGCGGGTGAGTTGATGGAGAACAATCCCGAGGCCGTTTTACCGGTGATCCGCGCCGTACTGGCCAAGGCCCCGGCGGTGACGGGCGTGCAAACCTTCCGTGCGCAGTATCGGTTGCAAGCTTTGAAAGCCCTGTGCGATCAGGCCCTCGAAGGCCTCGACTGCGTGCTCACACCCACCATCGGTCGTCCGGTGACGCTGGCCGAACTGCACGCCGAACCGGTGCTGCGCAATTCCGAACTGGGTTACTACACCAACTTCATGAACCTGCTCGACTACGCCGCCGTCGCCGTGCCGAGCGCGTTCATGGCCAACGGTTTGCCATGGGGTGTGACGTTGTTTGGTCGGGCGTTCACCGATCAATATCTACTGAGCGTGGCGGATGCACTGCAGCGTCAGCAGGATCCGGCACTGCCCACACCTGTAAACGTTGCGCGCCATGATTGCGCACGCATCGTGGTGTGTGGCGCGCATCTGCAAGGGTTGGCGTTGAACTGGCAACTGACACAGCGGGGTGGGCGCTTGCTGGAATCGACGTTGAGCTCGCCGGATTATCAACTGTATGCGTTGGCCGGCGGCCCGCCGCTGCGGCCGGGCATGGTGCGGGTAAAGGATGGCGGTGTGGCGATTGCGGTGGAGGTGTGGGAGTTGCCGAGCAGCGAGTTGGGCTCGTTCCTGACCGGAATTCCGGCACCGCTGGGATTGGGCAAGGTGCAATTGGCGGACGGACGTTGGGAGAGCGGGTTTATCTGCGAGCCGTATGGCCTGGAAGGTGCGCGGGATATCAGCGATTTGGGGGGATGGCGCGCGTATCTGGAAACTCAGAGCTGATCCGGAAACCAACCCTCACCCTAGCCCTCTCCCGGAGGAGAGGGGACTGATCGAGTTGTCTGAAAGTGGCTGTCATTCGGTGATACCGAGCCGAACCCAGGTTTTGAAATCATCACAATTTAGCCCCCTCTCCCGGAGGGAGAGAAGACTGACCGGGGTGTCGTTAAGATAGTTGCCATTCGGTGATACCGAGTCGAACTCAGGTTTTGAAATCACCACAATTTAGCCCCCTCTCCCTCCGGGAGAGGGCTGGGGTGAGGGAGCGATCCTCCAGACATACCCTCAAACGTCATATCCCCCGGCGTTTGAGGCACAAATCCCGCAGTCTTTTCCCGGCCATCCCACTAGAATGCATGCCATCGGGCCACTGCCAACGGATCTGCCATGCCGCTTCGTTCTCCCCTGTACTCGCAACGCTCACTGGTTCTGACGCTGATCGCCCTGCTCGGCGCCGGGTTTCTCGCCACGTCGTTGCTGAGCTACTACGCCTCCCGCGCGTCGATCCGCGACAACATCGTCAACACCGAACTGCCGCTGACCTCCGACACCGTCTATTCGGAAATCCAGAAAGACCTCGTCAGACCGATCCTGATTTCCTCGATGATGTCCCGCGACACCTTCATGCGCGATTGGGTGGTCAACGGCGAACAAAACCCCGAGCAGATGACCCGCTACCTCGACGAAGTCATGACCCACTACGGCGCCTACACCGCGTTTTTCGTCTCCAACGCCAGCCACACCTACTACCACGCCAAAGGCGTGCTCAAGCAGGTCAAGGTCGACGAACCGCGCGATGCCTGGTACTTCCGCGTGCGTGACATGAAGGATCCGTACGAGATCAACGTCGACCCGGATCTGGCCAACAAGGACAACCTGACCTTCTTCATCAACTACAAGGTTTACGACTATCACAATCGCTTCATCGGCGCGGCCGGGGTCGGTCTGACCGTGGACGCGGTGATCAAGTTGATCGACAAGTATCAACAGCGCTATCAACGCAGCGTGTACTTCGTCGACACCTTTGGCCGACTGGTATTGACCGGCGCCGAAGGTGGCCCGCAAGGCGCGCACATCGGCCAGAGTCTCGGCGAACTCGACAGCATGAAGAGTCTGGTCAGCCAGTTGCCGAAACCGCACAGCGGCAGCTACGAATATTCCGCCCACGGTCAGGGCCACTTCCTCAATGTGCGGTTTATCCCGGAGCTGAACTGGTACCTGTTTGTCGATAAACGCGAAGACGGCGCCCTGATTGAAATCCGTCAGTCGCTGTACCTGAATCTGCTGATCTGCCTGCTGGTGACGCTGATTGTCATGGCGCTGCTCAACCGCGTGATCAAACGCTACCAAAGCAAAATCCAGGCGCAGGCCATTCTCGACAGTCTCACCGAACTGCCCAACCGCCGTGGCTTCGATATTCTCGCCGCACAGGCCCTGCACGAAGCACAACGCGAAACCAAACCACTGACCGCGTTGCTGCTCGACCTCGATCACTTCAAAGTGTTGAACGACACCTACGGGCACATGGCCGGCGATCAGGTATTGATCGGTTTTGCCCGCGACCTGCAAAGTTGCCTGCGCCACGCCGACATTGTCTGCCGCTGGGGCGGAGAGGAATTTATCGTGTTGCTGAAGGACACCGACGGCGACACCGGTCAGAAAATTGCCGAAAAGATCCGCCAACACGTCGAACAACAGGAATATGCCTACGACGGCCAACGCCTCAATCTGACGGTGAGCATCGGCGCCACCACCCTGCAACGCGATGACACCTTGCACAGCCTGCTGTCGCGGGCCGATCATGCGATGTACCGAGCCAAACAAACCGGCCGCAACCGCACCTGCGTGGAAATGCCTCACTCGACTTATGCCTGATTCCGACGTTAAACCTGACCATTGCCCGGCTTGCGGCGCCCGCAACGACTGCAGCCTGGCCGACCCGCGCACCGCCGACCGCGAATGCTGGTGCTATGGCGTGAGCATCGACCCGGCCGTGCTTGAAGCGCTGCCGCCAGAACTGCGCAACCAATCCTGCCTGTGCCCGCGTTGCGCGCAGGTCGAGGCGCAACTGCAAGCGGCCAGGCGGCCGATCCCGTAAGATGCGCGCCCCGCCACTCACTGAAACCTGAACATGCGCGTCGACCGTTTCCTCAGCAACCTGCCCCGCTACAACCGTCAGCAGGTTCGTCTGTTGCTGGTGGAAAAGCGCGTGCGAATTGACGGAAAAGTCGTCAGCGATCCGCACAGCGAAGTGCTGGAATTCAGCCGTGTCGAAGTCGATGACGAAGTGCTACAAGTCGGCAAAGCGGCGCGCTACTTCATGCTGCACAAGCCGCCGGGCTGCGTCAGCGCCACCCGCGATCCGCAACATCCGACGGTGCTCGACCTGATCGATGAACCGGACAAGGATGACCTGCACATCGCCGGACGCCTGGACTTCAATACCACCGGCCTGATGCTGATCACCAACGACGGCGCGTGGTCGCGCCGCCTGACCCAGCCGCAGACCAAACTGCCGAAGGTCTACTACGTCGAGACCGAGCAAGAGATTGGCGCGCAATATGCGAGCACTTTTGCCGAGGGGATCTATTTCGCCTTCGAGGACCTGACCACGCAGCCGGCGCAACTGGAGCTGCTCGGGCCACGGTCGGCGCGGTTGAGCATCGTCGAGGGGCGCTACCATCAGGTGAAGCGCATGTTTGGTTTCTTCAACAACAAAGTCCTGCGTCTGCACCGCGAATCGATGGGCCCGCTGCTGCTCGATAACGCGCTAAAACCGGGCGAGTACCGCGCTTTGCGCACCGAAGAGATCCATTTGTTCTAAGCCGGCGACCGCTCAGCAGAAGTTGTCGAACAATTTACCAACGGCACTTGCGCGATCCCGACTCCCCTGCTTGAATCAGGACGTCGGCCAGATTGTGACCGATGAGTCACAACAGACATCCAAGAAACTTTTTGCCGGTAGAGAGCCTTCAAGGCTCCGCCTCAGCCGGCAGACTGCCCGCCAATAACAATACCCGTCGACCGCAGTCATGGATCGACATGGGCCAAGCAAATTCCAGGCGTATGCCTACCTGTCACAAAGCTCGTGCAATCTCTATTTGCGCGCATACCCGCTTGCTTGCCAGGAGTCTTATGACATGAGGCCAGAAATCGCTGTGCTGGATATACAGGGTCAGTATCGGGTTTACACGGAGTTCTATCGCGCAGACGCCGCAGAAAAGACCATCATCCTGGTCAACGGCTCGATGGCCACGACTGCGTCGTTTGCACAGACTGTGAAAAACCTGCACCCGCAATTCAACGTGGTTTGCTACGACCAACCCTACGCGGGTCGGTCAAAAGCCCACAACCGCCATGAGAAACATCTGACGAAAGACGTCGAAGGGCAGATTCTGCTGGAGCTGATCGACCACTTCGCCGCCGAACACGTGCTGTCGTTCTCCTGGGGCGGCGCCGCGACCCTGGTCGCCCTCGCCCAGCAGCCACGGCGCATCGAACGGGCGGTGATCAGCTCGTTCTCGCCGGTGATCAACGCGCACATGCTTGATTACCTCGAACGCGGCGTCGACTACCTCGGCCAGCGCGACGGCGACCGCGTCGGCCATCTGGTCAACAACACCATCGGCAAACACCTGCCGTCACTGTTCAAACGCTTCAACTATCGCCACGTCAGCAGCCTGGCCGAGCACGAATACGGGCAGATGCACTTCCACATCAGCGACGTGCTGCACAGCGATCGGCAGTGCTACTTGAATGCGGCGAAAAAGATCAACGTGCCGGTGCTGTTTCTCAACGGCGAATGGGACGAATACACCGCAGCCGAAGACGCGCGCCTGTTTGGCAATCATGTGGCGCAGAGCACGTTCACCACGCTGCAAGCCACCGGGCACTTTCTCGATATGGAACACAAAGCGGCATGCCGCGATAGCCAGAACGCCCTGCTCGGCTTTCTGAAACCGGCACAGCAGACCAGCCGAACGCGTTACTCGTTTGTTCAGGATCAACATGCATTGGCTATTTGAAAGGGTGTCGTTGCGAGCGAGGCTGTGGAGTTGAGATTTTGCTTTTCTCACCGCAGTGCTCGCCCGCGATTGACCGTTTTCAGTGATTCAAAGCGTTCATGAGTAAAAGAAAAACTTCAAATCCGTGGCCGAGTCTGGTACAAAGTCAGCCGCTCTGAGCGGGTATAGTTTAATGGTAGAACAGTAGCTTCCCAAGCTTCCGACGAGGGTTCGATTCCCTCTACCCGCTCCACTCAATTTTGTCTCACGTTGTGTTTTTTGACGGGGGATGCAGGAACAGAAAAAACCGGCCTTGATGGCCGGTTTTTTTGTGCCTGAAAAAATCCGATGCTGCATTTCGAAACAATGCAAAAACCTGCAACACACTCTGAATCCCTGCGCGGCCTCCCCATCTAGACTGATTCACACCGCTGAGCCGAATGACGGACGATGACCACTTGGTGGTTATAGTGTTGATCGCAAAATCCAAGTAGGTATAGTACCCACCAAGCACACCACAAGGAGGTGTTGTGAATAGCCGTTTTTTAATCGGCCAGCTCGTCGCAGACGGTTGGTATTTAGTGCGGGTCAGAGGCAGCCACCATCACTTCAAACACCCGGTCAAGCCTGGACTGGTCACTGTGCCGCATCCGAAGAAAGATCTGCTGAAGAAAACGGCCATCAGTATTTTGTAGCAGGCGCTGCTTTGACTTGTTCAGGTCATCGGCACGATGGAGGAAACGAATATGCTCTACCCGATTGCGATTTCAATAGGTGATGAGGAACACGCCTGGGGCGTGGAGGTGCCGGACATTCCGGGCTGCTTTTCGGCTGGCGATGATCTGGACGATGCCGTCGCCATGGCTCGCGAAGCCATCGAAGGTCATTTCGAGATTCTGGCGGACGATGACGCCCCCATTCCAGCGGCCAGCAAACTGAACCTGCACGTGGCCAACCCGAAATACGCCGGTTGTGCATGGGCCGTGGTGGATATCGATGTGCTCAAGTATTTGGGCAAAGCCCAAAAGCTCAACATCACCCTGCCGGGGCACTTGCTCAACCGCATTGATGAATATGTGTTGCACCACCCGGAAGAAAAAAGCCGCTCGGGCTTTCTGGCGTCGGCGGCTCTGAAAGTTTTGCAGCAGGGTTGAACCTTGGCGCGTCAACCCCTGCTGGCCTATCCTACCCATTAAACCTAATTACATTTTCTTGTGAGTTAAATGAATTTTTTAGGTTTAATCCACAGTATATTGTGTACTGATAATCAAAACTGAACGCCGACGGTACACACGACATGCTGGATTTAAGCCTCACCACCGCAAGCGAGATCGTCAAACGGATTTGCCAACGCCTGCGCACAGAACGATTGGCTTTGGAGATGACACAGGCAGACGTGGCCGCTCGCGCGGGCATTGCGACGAATACGGTGTCAAACCTTGAAGCCGGTCGTAATGTGAGTTTCGACAACATGGTGCGAGTGGCGATGGTTCTCGGGCGCGAAAAGGAACTCGAAGGGTTGTTTCTGCCAAGGCTCGAAACTCTGGACGATATCATTCGCTACGAAAAAACGGCCAAGCGTCATCGCATCAAAAGGAAAGCCGACAATGCTTGAACAAGTTGACGTCTACTACGCGGGCTGGGGTGAACGTTGGCGGTGGGGCACACTTGCTACGACGAAAGCCCTGACCGGTCGCCCGCAGGTCATGTTTGAGTACAGCGATGAGGCAAAAAACAGAGGGCTGGAACTCTCCTCCTTGAGGCTTCCATTACAGGGAGCCAGGTTAAACCGGGATTTCCCGTCACATCAGTTGGGACTGCCTGGGCCGGTTTATGACTCGCTGCCAGATGGCTGGGGCATGTTGCTCATGGACCGATTGTTCAAACGTCGAGGCCTCAACCCAGCGCGCATAGGCCCCTTGGAGCGGCTAGCCTACATTGGCAACAATGCCATGGGGGCCATGTCGTTTGAACCTGTTGCACCCGAGGCGCTGGAACCGCAAATGCATGTTCCCATCGAGTTGCTCGCGTCCGAAGTGCAGGAAGTACTCAAAGGTAAAGGTGGAGAGCTTCTCCAGAAGCTGCTACTGGTCGGAGGCTCTCCACAGGGCGTCCGACCCAAAGCGCTGGTATATCGCGATCCACACACTGACGCCTTTACTACGGCTGCCACTCCCGGTTTCGAAGCCTGGTTGGTGAAATTTCCGGCTCAGCAAGAACATCCCGAGGTGTGCGCCATCGAAATGGTCTATGCCGAATGTTTACGCTTGTGCGGTATCCAAACTCCTGACACTCGTTATTTCAGCCTGTCTGAGGGAATGGCCGCTTTTGCCACCAAACGCTTTGACCGACAAAACGACTTGCGGGTGCCCATGCAGAGTCTTGCAGCCTTTACCGGTGCGGATTTCAGATCCCCCGGGGCGCTGGACTACGTCAACTTCCTGCGTGCGACTCATAAGTGCAGCAATGACGTACGAGAGAAAGCCGCAGCGTTTGAGCGGGTCGTCTTCAATGTCGCATTCAACAACCGAGACGACCATCCGAAGAACTTTGCTTACATCATGTCGCCTGGCGGAGACTGGAAATTAGCGCCGGCCTATGACGTCACTTTCTGCGAGGGGCCGGGAGGCTATCACCAGATGGACGTGATGGGTGAAGCCTTGGAAATTGGAAGAGAAAACCTGCTCAACCTTGCAGTGGAGGCTGAAGTAAACGCCGCTACGGCCGCCGACATCATTGACAGATTTTGCGAGGTAGCTAGCCGATTCTCAGCCATGGCTGAAAGTTTGTATCCGGGTGTGATCACCCAGGAAACCTTGCGCACCATTCAACAACGCATCGACCAAAACATCGGGCTACTTGCCTGAGTTCGTGCTGCCAAGTAGCAGTCTCGAGAAACCGGCACTCATTGGCCGGTTTCTTTGGCTTCTTGAAGCGAAAGGGTTAACCCGCCGGCACAACCTTATCCAGCGCCTGATTCACCGCCAATTCCCCCAACATGACGACCTGCGCGATGCCGAGTGCAGTCTTGCGGTGCGAGGTGTCGAGCAGCGCGGCGAAGTTGTTGAGCATGGTGGTGGCCGAGCCGAGTGTTTCGCTGGCGTTGGCCAGCAGGGATTCGGTGTCATAGGCAGGGTTGGCGAGGTACATCGGTTCGGGTTCGCGGGAGGAACCCATGATCTGCGCGGTCGGGCTGAGGTAGTGGTCGAGCGCGCGTTCGGCGGCTTCGTGGAATTTCTTGGAATTGGGTGATTCGTAGGGGGATGCCGGATCGGTTTCCGGCGGATTTGGCGTTACTTTGAACATTTGGTGTATTCCGAATAGGGCTACGACCATTCCGCTGCTACACGAAAGGGTGGCGGCTGTACGCAAGTTAGCAGACCGGGCGAATCCACCAAAATCCCGGCGCACCCAAGGGTGCCATGCGCACAGCCACCATTAAGCACAGGAGAACCTGGCTGAATGACGCTCGTACGATTTGGTGGAAACGCGTGGCTGCTAAACCCGATCACTGGAAATCAGTGACGCGAACCAAGTTACCGACCGCCTGCCAAGCGCACAAGCCGGCGGATTCTGGCGTAGCGGTAGGCAACGGCGCAAGGATTTGTAGGCTTCAGGACGTAACACTGCACGCCTTTAAACACTTCGCTCGGAAGACGTTTACGCGGCGATAAAACATAGCGATTTCCCCGACATTACAGATCCATAACACTCCACCGGTTTCCACCTCCCACCCGACCAACTAGCATTTCCTCATCACCCACCACCCTCCTCCTGTGCGGCCATCGACGAATACGCGCCATCACTTTCGAGGGATTCCAATCGCGGCCACTTTGTCGCTGATGATCGAACTCAACAGAGCACTTCACCATGACGCAAAACATTTACGACGATCCCGAATTCTTTCAAGGCTACAGCCAGATGAACCGCTCCATCGGCGGCCTCGATGCGGCGCCGGAGTGGCCGGCGCTTAAAGCGCTGTTGCCATCAATGCATGGCTTGAACGTGGTGGATCTGGGCTGCGGTTATGGCTGGTTCAGCCGTTGGGCCATTGAGCATGGCGCGGGGAGTGTGTTGGCGCTGGATGTCTCGGAGAAGATGCTGGAGCGGGCGCGGGCATCTACGACGGCGGCGAACATTCGTTATGAGCGTGCCGATCTGGAACAGCTCGACCTGCCCGCCTGCAGTTTTGATCTGGCTTACAGCTCACTGGCGCTGCATTACATCAAGGATCTGCCAGGGCTGTTTGCTCACCTGTATGCGGCGCTGAAACCGGGTTCGCACTTTGTGTTTTCCATTGAGCATCCAATCTTCATGGCGCCGCGTAATCCGGGTTGGTTGATTGACGCTGAAGGTAACAAGCGTTGGCCGCTGGACAGCTATCAGTTGGAGGGTGAGCGGGTGACCAATTGGCTGGCCGAGGGTGTGATCAAGCAGCATCGTACGGTCGGGACATTGCTCAATTCGCTGATCGATGCAGGGTTCACGATTCGACATGTCAATGAATGGGGGCCGAGCGATGCTGAAGTCGCGGCGCAACCGGCGCTCGCGGAAGAGCGGGAGCGGCCGATGATGATGTTGGTCGCGGTACAGAAGCCCTCACCCTAACCCTCTCCCAGAGGGAGAGGGGACTGACCGAGTTGTTCTCCAGGGTTACGCCGACCTGAAATATCGAGCCGAACTCCGGTTTCGGATACTACACCGGTCGGCTCCCTCTCCCTCGGGAGAGGGCTGGGGTGAGGGGCGCCAATTTATTTCAGCGCGTCGCGACGATAAACAAGCGTGGAAACGGCAACAGCACCGAGCCATCCGCCAATGCCGGATAAGCCTTCTCAACCTCCGCCAGATACTGCTCAAGGTACTGCGCCTTTTCCGCCTCGGTCAGCGGACTCAAAAACGGAATCAACCCGCTGCCCTTGAACCACTCCACCACCCCCGCTGCCCCGCCAGATAGCTGATGGTGATAGGTGGTGCGCCACACATCGACCCGCGCACAATGTGGCCGCAGCATCGAGAAATAATCGCTGGCACTCGCCATGTCGGTACGTTGTCCCGCAG
This sequence comes from Pseudomonas sp. AIG, assembly GCF_977020205.1. Taxonomy (NCBI): domain Bacteria; kingdom Pseudomonadati; phylum Pseudomonadota; class Gammaproteobacteria; order Pseudomonadales; family Pseudomonadaceae; genus Pseudomonas; species Pseudomonas sp. AIG. The sequence goes on from NZ_CDROCK010000004.1 coordinate 164,372, forward strand.
CGCCTGAAAGCTTGCTCGCCCACGGGCCATTCGCAGCAACCTCACGCATCAAACGGTGGGACGGTTCATTAAGGTTATCCGGCATCTGGATCGCCAGACTGCCGCCTGCCGACAACTTGCGGGCCAACCCCGGCAGCAACGTCGCGTGATCCGGTACCCACTGCAATACGGCATTGGCGAAGATCACATCGAAGGGCCCTGCATCGGCCCACTTATCAATTTCGGCCACCTCGAACTGCAACTGCGGCAAGCGCTTGCGTGCTGCATCGATCATGTCCGCCGAGCTGTCCAGACCGCTGACCCTGGCGTCTGGAAAACGCTGCACCAGCAGCTCTGTAGAGTTGCCAGGACCGCAACCGATATCAACCACTGTTCGCGCTTCAGGCGTGGGAATCGCCGCCAGCAGATCGCGGGCCGGGCGGGTGCGTTCATCTTCGAAAGCGACGTATTGTTTGGCGGACCAACTCATTGCGTTCTCCTGTCGGGACATTTTGGCGGTTCGTCACGATACAGCGATCTGGCACGCCTGCCTCCCCTACAAACGTCCGGTGACGAAGGCGGATTTGTAATTAGAATTTTCCACCTGCCGCAGATGTCTGAATTTCAAGCACTCCCTCCAATAAGGAACACCGCTATGAAATTCGCCAAAATCTCCCAGAAGCTCGCGATGGTGGCCGGTAGTCCCAAGACCTTCATGGGTGCATTGATCCTGATCGGGTTGTGGGGACTGAGCGGGCCGATTTTTCATTACAACGACACCTGGCAACTGATCATCAACACCTCGACCACCATCATCACGTTCCTGATGGTGTTCCTGATCCAGAACACGCAGAACCGCGATACCGACATTCTGCATTTGAAGATCGATGAATTGCTCTTGGTGACCAAAGAGGCGCAGAACGCGATGCTTGGGCTGGAAGCGCTGGATCTTAAGCAACTGGAAGCGTTGCGCAGGCACTACCGCTCGTTGGGCGAGGGTGAGGTGTTCAATCTTGAGGGGTTGGGCGAGAAGAGTAAGTCGAAGCAGGATTTGAATGAGTGTTGAGGATTGAAATCAAAAGATCGCAGCCTTCGGCAGCTCCTACAGAAACAGGTGTAGGAGCTGCCGAAGGCTGCGATCTTTTGCTCTTGATTAGCGACTGGCCTGTAACTGGCGAGCCCTTTCCAGATGACTCTGCAGCTTCGGCAAGGTCTCGTCGGCAAAAGCCTTGATCTCCGGCACGTCGGTGGTCTGCGCTTCCTGCTGAATCTGCTCGATGGCCTCTTCAGTGGCTTTGACCTGACTGGCGGCATAGGCCTGATCGAAGGAGGCGCCGTCGGTCACTGGCGGCATCAACTCCTTGGCCTTGTCGGCCAGTTCTTCATGCGGCGCTACCGGCAGGTCGAGCTTCTTGGCGATTTTCGCCAGGTGCTGGTTGGCCGTGGTGCGGTCGTTGATGACGACGATGGTGTAGTCCTTGACCTCTTTCGATTCGGCCTTGCTATGGGCCAGGCGACTGGCCTCGATGTCGGCCATGCCTTTGGCCGAGGCATCGTTGATGAAATCGGCGGGCGACTGGGCAAAAGCACTGCTGGCACACAGGCCCAACAGCGATGCAAAACTCATGGTGCGTATACGGGTGGCCATCCGGCTCATGGTCGCGCCCTCCTTACTTGCGAAATTCAAGCGGGAGCTTACGCCCCCGCCTCTCAATCAAAACAACCTTCACCGACTACTTCGATTTCTGAGCAGGTTTGCGGCCCATATCGGGTTTTGGCTCTTTGTCGACAGTCGTTGTGGTGGTTTTCCCACCTTTGCGACCTGCTTCAGAGGCCTTCGTTCGATCGTTGGCGAAGTTTCCCGAGTTCGAGTTTCTTGAGTTAGGCATGATTCTCTACCTCTTGGTAATGATCGTGGCGAGCAGGTGCCCGCCTAGATTGAGAATTTTCTGGCGGGCAAAGGTTTAGAAAAGTTGCAGTCGCTGCGACGAACGGCGCCGCTTTGTCAGCTATTCAGCGCGTGATGATTCAAGCGTTTGGCGGCGTACATCGCCTGATCGGCATGGCGGAACAGTTGTTGTTCCTCACGGCCATGCTCTGGATAGCGGGCAACGCCAATGCTCGGTTCGATGTGCAAGTTGTGGCCATCGAGACGCATCGGTTGCACCAGCACCTGTCGGATTTTTTCCGCCACACCGTCAGCATCTTCCGAAGCCTGAACGCTGTGCAGCAGCACGACAAATTCATCCCCGCCGATTCGGGCCACGGTGTCGGTTTCCCGCACGCAGCCCTTGAGGCGGTTGGCCACGGTTTGCAGGAGCATATCGCCGACGGCATGGCCGAAGGTGTCATTGACCTGTTTGAAGCGATCCAGGTCGACATACAACAAAGCCATGTGCCCGGATTGTTCGCGAGCGCCAGCCAACGCGGCTTTCAAGCGATCGCGCAGTAATTCACGATTGGGCAGTTGCGTCAGTTGATCGTACTGCGCCATGCGCCGCAGGCGGGCGTGCAGTTGCTGGCGTTCGATGGCCGTGGCGACTTGGGCGCAGACGTATTGCAGCAATTCCTTGTCCTGCTCGGTGTAGCGCTCGCCGCCGGGCAGGCTTTTGACGATCAAGGCACCGATGGTGCCGTTTTTCGAGTTCAGCGGCACACCGAGCCAGCAAGGCGCGTTCTGCCCCGCCACCAGCTCGGCGAAATCGGCTGGGGAATCTGCACTGTCCGGCGTCAGAAGAATCGGCTGGCCGCTACGGATAACTTCCGCACACAGGCGCCCGGTGACGGTGCCCGGTCGCTCGGGCTGCAATTCGTCATCGTCGACGTGATAGGGGAAATTCAGTTGTGCGCAATGCTCGTCGTACAGCGCCACGGAGAAGTTCATCGCTGGCAGCCATTCGCCGATAATCAAGTGGATGCGCTTGAACAGCGCCAGCAGATCTTCGGCCGCATGGGCCGCTTCGGAAATCGCGTACAGCGCTGCCTGGCGCGATTCAGCCTGTTTGCGTTCGGTGATGTCGCGCGCCACCGCGATGCGCAGTTGATCGACTTCCGACCAGCGCGCCGACCAGAGGATATGTACGACGCTGCCGTCCTTGCGCAGGTAACGGTTTTCGAAGTTGAGTTTGGGTTCGCCGCCCATGATTTCGTTGGCGGCCGCGAGCGTGCGCTGACGATCCGCCGGGTGCACCAGCTCGATCATTTGCCGGCCGATCAACTCTTCGGGTGAATAACCGAAAACACGCTCGCAGGCGGCACTGACAAAAACGAAGCGACCCTGCTTGTCGACCGCGCAAACGGCGTCCAGCAACAGGTCGATAAAACTCGCCAACGGCGCGGAATTTCGGCTTTCCATGATTCAGCGTGGGTGTCCGGGTAATGCAGCACTGATCAACCATCCCTGCCCCTTTGATTGCGCATCCCTGCACACACCTTCATGCCTTGTTTGGCATCAGCCCCGGCAGCGCATGCACCAACGCGTTGATGGCAAAACCGATGAACATCACGCCGCACAGGCGGGTGATAAGCAACTCATGTCGCTGATACAGCGTGCGTACCCGTTGTGCGCCGACTACGCCAATCAGAATAGCGTAGGCCAGCAGGCCACCGAGGAAACTCAGGGCAATCAGCGCCGGCAACATCGACCAGTTGAGCAGTTCAGCGCGGCTCGACAGCAACGCAGTGAATGTCGCGACCGCCACCGGGTAGGCCTTTGGATTGGTCAAGCCAAACAGAATGCCGTGCCAGAACGGCTTGCGTGCCGCGCCTTGCGGTTCATCACCGTTGCGACGCTGGGCCCGCACCGCGCGCCAGCCGAGCCAGAACAGATACAGGCCGCTGAGCACACCGAGCACATCAAACGCGGTGCTGCCGATTTCCCGGGCGCCGACAATCGCGATCAATGCCGTGCTGCACCAGACCACATCGCCGAGCAGATGCCCGCAGAGAAACCCCGCCCCGGCCCGCCGCCCATGGGCAGCGCCGATGCCGAACACCGCGAGTACACCCGGCCCGGGCGTAATGCCGTAAATGAAACCCGAGGCCAGCACGGCCATTAGCAACGATGAAGTCATGGAAAACCTGCAAGCGCCAGAACACGTGGCCGCCAGTCTATAACAGACAAATGTGTCTGATCATGACTCGTCGTAAAAACGCATGCCGGCGTACGGTTTTTGCCGACACGCTGCCAGCCGTGAAGCGAGATCGCCAACATGCGCTTCGAGCTTGTGGCCATCGGGATCAAGGAAGTAGAACGACGCACCTTCGCTGCGGTTATCGCGCCACTCCCGCACGTTCACCGCTTTTAGCTTTGTTACGAACGTTGAGAAGCCGGCGGCATTGAGGCTGAAAGCGTAATGGGTGTAATCGGCGCACGGTTCGCTTGAACGCAGCGGATCAAGCGACAGACACAACCACAACCCCGGCAGCGACAAGTAGGCACCGGTATCCCACGTGGCTTCGACGCGCAGCTGCAACACATCGCGATAGAACGCCAGGCTGCGCTGCAAATCGCTGACCGCGAGGGTCAGATGATTGAGGCCGGTGAGCATCGGGTCAGTAACCTCTGAGGTCTTCAGGGACGATGTATTGCTGGCCGTCGTAGGTCAGGGTGATCTGTTTTTGCTTCAGGCGGGTGGTATTGGAAACGCACTCTTTACCCGATTGAGTATTTTTCATTTTGCTGCCGCGGGTGGTAACGATCAAATCGGCCAGACCATGATGGCTGGAAGGACCGATCTCGACAGTTCGGCGAATGGTCTTCGTATAGCCTTCACAATCATTCATGAACTCGCCGTTGCTCTTGGCAACCACCAATCCCTCCAGCACCGGGCGCAGCTCATTACCTTCGCGAACGTACAATGCCAGGTCGGTTTTCTCGTAGGGAATGGCGTGGGAACTGTGCGCGAACTTTGAACGCAAGCCGAAAGCCCGAACTTCCGGCGCCAGTCGATAGCGTGCCGTGTCGATGCGCAGATCATCGAAGCGCACGGCATCTGAGTTGTAAGCGCCCGGTTTACGGTAAGTGGCGATGGGGTTGTAAGTGCTGGCGTTGACGATCGAAAGATCCAGATCGAACACCCCGGCATCATCGTCGCCGGCGTCGGCAAGGTAGGTGGATTTGACTGCGATCGCCTGATTCTGCACGGCGGGCCAGACTTTGCAGCGCGACAGGGATTTACCGTCGAAGTCTTTGGTCTGGCAGGCGGCCTGGGCTTGAGGTGCGAGGGCCAGAATACTGAGGGCTATAAGGAGTCTGGTGCGCGTGAGCATTGTTCTTCCTTGATAAGAGTCGTGTTAGGCAGGCCGGTTAAAGCCCTTTGAAACCTTGCGGCAAGACGTAAGACTTTCCGTCATAACGCAATGTTGTGAGAACGGGAGAGTAATGGGTGATTTTATCTTCACAAGTCTCTGCGTCGCCCACGCTGCTTGTGCCGGTTTGCTGAGTCTTGACGATCAGGTCCGCGTAACCATGGGAGCTTGTTTTGGCGACTTCCACCGTTCTGATAGTTTCGCTGCGTTCACCTTCGCAAACATCATTCCATTCGCCGCTGTATTGGGAGACCAGCAACTGGCTCAGGACTGGACGCAACGTTGCGCCTTCTCTCACGTAAAGCGAGAGTTGAACCTCTTCCAAAGGATTAAGACGGGATCCATTGGTGACACGGGCACGCACACCGAAGGCACGGAAATCGGCAGCAACTTTGTAGCGTGCAGTATCGAGTGCCAGTTCCACCAAGGCTACGCCGTCAGTTTCGAAAGCAGCGGCTTGATGATAAGTGGCGACAGGAACTGATCGTCCATCCTGTAATACAGACAAATCAACATCGTAAAAGCCGTGCGAGTTTCCCTCGACATAATCGGAAGCTCGCTCGAACCTGGCGGTGGCGCTGAGGGTATGCCCGGGATAGGCCGGCCAATCCTTGCAAACCGAAAAATCCAGATCCCCCGACACTACCGGCGGCGTGCAATCGGCCAATGCCTGCCCCGCCAGCAACCAGCCGCACAATGCCGCACACCCGATCCAGCCAGACTTCATTGTCACTTCCCGCTCCTTGATGACTTTTTCAGTCGCGCACTATCCCCTCCTCAATCGTCCGATTCAACCAGTTCAACGCCTGATCCCCGCCCCGCCGCTTATGCCACGCCAGCACAAACGTAAACGGCGGTATTTCGAACGGCGGCGGCACCACGATCAGTTCACGCAGATCGATCTCGCGCACGCTGCGCGATGACACCGTAAGAATCAGATCCGTGCCACTGATGAACTGCGGCGCGACGTTCCAGTGCGGCAGGCTGATTGCGACGCGGCGACGCTCACGCAGAGACGTCAATGCCCGTTCGATTTCCGGTGTGCCGCTGCCGCGCATTTCCAGCAGGACGTGCGGACGAAACAGGTAGGTCGGCAAGTCCAGCACACCGCTGGCCGGCAGCGTCTGGCGATCCAGCAGGCAGACGTAGCGCTCTTCAAACAGCACCGAGCTGCGCAATTCGTGGGGCATTTCCGGGAAGACGCCGGCGGCGACATCGATATCGCCATTGAGCACGCCTTCCAGCATGCCTTCGCGACTGGCATGGCTGATTTGCAGGTCGATCCCCGGTGCTTCCCGGCGCAAGGTGCGGATCAGCGTAGGCAGAATGATCGCCGCGCCATAGTCCGACATCGCCACGCGAAAGGTCCGACGCGCACTGGCCGGATCGAAGGTGTTCGGCGCCAGCAGCGATTGCACCTGGGCCAGCGCTTCGGTCAGCGGCGCGACCAGTTCCAGCGCTCGTGCGGTGGGCACCAGGGTTGAACCAGCGCGCACCAGAAGCGGATCACCGAGCAGATCGCGCAAGCGTGCCAGCGCATGGCTGACTGCCGGTTGACTGAGGTGCAGACGCTCGGCGGCACGGGTGACGTGCTGCTCGCTGAGCAAGGCGTCGAGGATTACCAACAGGTTGAGGTCGATACGGCGCAGATCATTCATTTGATGCATGTTCTGGATGATGAAACGGAATTTAAATCTGCGCGACGAATACTCTAGAGTCCAGCAAAACCTGTTGGAGAATCCAGATGAGTACGTTGCAGTGGGCCGGCTTGTTGGCGTTGGCCGCGTTTGCCGGGGCGGTGGTGCCGTTTCAGAGTGCGATCAACAGCAATCTGGCGCGAGGGCTGGGGCATCCGTTGTGGGCGACGTTGGCTTCGTTGCTGGTGAGTGTGTTGGTGTTGCTGCCGGTGATTGTGGCGTTGCGTTTGCCGCTGCCCTCCCTGGCATTTATCAGCAAGGCGCCGTTGTGGATGTGGGCCGGTGGTGCGTTTGGTGTGTGTTTTGTGGCGTTAGCGGTGATGTTGCTGCCCAAGCTTGGCGCTTCCGGGTTTGTCGCGCTGGCGTTGGCTGGGCAGGTGATTGCGTCGATGGTGCTGGATCACTTCGGGTTGTTTGGGTTGGTTGAAAAACAACTGACGGTGTCGCGGGTATTTGGCGCGGCGTTGTTGATTGCCGGGGTGGTGTTGATTCAGTTTGGCGGGGTATTTGAGAGGAATGCAGTGGCTCCTGGATGATCGTTTGAATCGATGATTTTCAGTGTCCGGAAGTCAGTCTTCGCGAGCAGGCTCGCTCCCACAGGGGAATGCATTTCAAATGTGGGAGCGAGCCTGCTCGCGAAGGTGTCAGAGCTGATATCAATATTTGTCGAGCGTGCGCAATTTCTGCGGCAAGCCCCACAGCAACAGTGCCGCAGCGATCAGCGCGGCCACACCGATCACGTAGAGCGCCGGTGTGGTGCTGCCCGTCAGATCCTTGATCCGCCCGACCATCACCGGGCTGACGATCCCGCCGAATTGCCCGAGTGTATTGATCACCGCAATCCCGCCGGCCGCACCAGCGCCAGCACCGGCCAACAACTTCGGTGGCAGCGTCCAGAAGCTCGGAATCGAAGCAATGATCCCGGCACCCAGCAAGCCGAGGGCTACGATCAGGAACGTCGTGTGGCTGGCGAAAATTCCCGCACTGAAAAAGCCGATGGCGCCGACGACCACCAGCCCGGCGACAAACTTGCGCCGCTCACCGGTGGCATCCGACAAACGCCCGATCACCACCATGCTGATCGCCCCGCAAATGTACGGAATGGCCGTCAGCAGACCGATCATCACCGGACTCTCGGTGCCGGCGCTGCGGATCAATTGCGGCGCCCAGAAATTCAAACCGTAGGACGCGACCTGAATCAGAAAGTAGATCAGACCCAAGGTCAGAAAACCGGGAATCTTCAACGCCGCGAGCAACGAACCGCCACTCTTGTGCGGCTCATGCTGGGCGATGCGGCTGGACAGCAGCTTCTTCTCGTCAGCGCTCAGCCAGTGCGCATCCTCGATGCGATCCTTGAGCAGCATCAGCACCAGAAAACCGAGACCGATGCACGGCACGCCGCCGAGCAAAAACAACCAGTGCCAGCCGCGCATTTGCAGCACACCGTCGAGGTGTTCCAGCACCAGACCGGAGAACGGCGCGCCGACCAGCCCGGCGAACGCCGAGGCGAGAAATAACATTGAGGTGATGCGGCCACGGAAATGCTGCGGAAACCACAGGGTCAGGTAATACAGCACGCCCGGGGCAAAACCGGCTTCCATCGCGCCGATCACAAAGCGCAGCGCGTAGAACTGCCATTCGCTGTTGACGAACACCATCGCCGCCGTCGCCACGCCCCACGACATCATGATCCGCGCGATCCAGCGCCGTGCGCCAACCTTGTACAGCATCATGTTGCTCGGCACTTCGAACAGTACGTAACCGACCACGAACAACCCGGCGCCGAGGCCGTACGCGGTGTCGCTCAGGCTCAGATCGGTCTGTAGCTGGAACTTGGCGAAGCTGATGTTGATGCGGTCGAAAAAGGCGAACAGGTAGCAGACCATGATCAGCGGCATCAGACGCCAGGCGACTTTGCTGACCAGGGCTTTTTCGGCATCGTGATCGACGGACGGACGCGCGCCCGCCTCCATTACATTGAGGCTCATGGCTTTTCTCCAGGCGGACTGCCGGTGGGCGTCCGATTGTTTTTGTTGTCTGGTTATGACGCTCACTGTGGAGCGTTTTTTGTGGGAGCGAGCTTGCTCGCGAAGGCGTCGAGTCAGTCGAAATCAAATGGGAATGATGCACCGTCTTCGCGAGCAAGCTCGCTCCCACATGGGGATTTGTATATTCAGGTGGGGATCGGGTGCAGGTCGCAGTTGCGTCCGGCCTTGGCCAGTTGGCCGGGCACTTCGTGGCCCAGCAGAGCCGGCAAGCCGCGCGAGAGTTTCAACAGCAGCGGCAAGTCGATGCCGGTGTGGATGCCCATCTCATCGCACAGGTTCACCAGATCTTCAGTGCAGATATTGCCCGACGCACCCGGCGCAAACGGGCAGCCACCGAGACCACCGAGCGCCGCATCGAAACGCCGCGCCCCCGCCTCATAGGCCGCCAGCACATTGCACAAACCCAGACCACGGGTGTTGTGGAAATGCAGGGTCAGATCAGCCGGCGAAACCCGCTGCAACACCCGCCGCACCAAACGATCCACCTGGCGCGGATTGGCCACGCCAGTGGTGTCGGCCAGGGTGATGCCGGCAATGCCGAGTTCCTGGTAAGCATCGACGATTTGCAGTACGCGATCCTCATCGATCCGACCTTCGAACGGACAACCGAACGTCGTCGCGATGCTGCCGTTGAGGCGCACGTCAGAACCGCTGGCAAACGCGACTATCTCTGCAAACGCTGCCAGCGAACCTTCACAACGCATGCGCATGTTGGCCATGTTGTGCGTCTGGCTGGCGGACATCACCAGATTCAGTTCATCGGCACCCGCCGCCAACGCGCGTTGCGCACCTTTGAGGTTGGGAATCAGCGCGACGTAAATCACCCCCGGCTGTCGTTGAATGCCAGTGAAGACCTGTTCGCCGTCACGCAGCGCCGGAATGGCTTTCGGCGACACGAACGAACCGGCCTCGATACGACTGAAACCGGCCCGCGACAGTTGATCGATCAACGCGATCTTGTCAGCGGTTTCCACCCACGTCGGCTCGATCTGCAAGCCATCGCGCGGCGAGACTTCCTGGACGATCAGGGTTTGCGAAATGTCCGTGATCATTGCACCACCCCTTGGCTTTTCAGGCGTTCGATGTCGAGTTCAGTCAGGCCGAGGCCGGCAAGAATGCCGTCGGTGTGCTGGCCGAGTTTCGGCCCCGACCAGTTCACGCCGCCGGGGGTTTCCGAGAGCTTGGGGACGATGCCGGGCATCTTCACTGTTGCACCGCCGGGCAACTCGGCATTGAGCAGCATGTCCCGTGCCAGATAGTGCGGGTCGGCAACGATGTCGGCCACCGAATAAATGCGCCCGGCCGGCACTTCAGCGGCTTCCAGTGCCGCGAGGACATCGTCGATCGGCAGGCTGCTGGTCCAGTGGGTGATCGCGGCGTCGAGCAAACCGCTCTTGGCGGCACGACCATCGTTGTGAGCGAATTCTGCTGCTTGCGCCAGGTCATCACGGCCAATGGTTTGCATCAGACGTTTGTAGATCGGGTCGCTGTTGCCGGCGATCACCACGTAAGCGCCATCCGCCGTGAGGTAAGTGTTCGACGGTGCGATGCCCGGCAAGGCGCCGCCGCTGCGTTCGCGGACATGGCCAAGCATGTCGTATTCCGGCACCAGGCTTTCCATGACATTGAACACACTTTCGGCCAGCGACACGTCGACCACTTGCCCGCCGCCCTGCCCGGTCTTGACCCGCAGCAGCGACATCAGCGCGCCGATCACCGCGTGCAGCGAGGCCAGCGAATCGCCGAGGCTGACGCCGACCCGCGCCGGCGGTGAACCGGGGGTGCCGGTGGTGTAGCGAATGCCGCCCATGGCCTCGCCGATCGCGCCGAAACCCGGACGATCGCGGTACGGGCCGGTCTGGCCGTAGCCGGAAATGCGCACGAGGGTGAGATTGGGGTTCAGCGCGTGGAGTACGTCCCAACCGAGGCCGAGTTTTTCCAATGCGCCGGGGCGCAGGTTTTCGATGATGACGTCGGCATCGCTGGCCAGTTGCTTGACCAGTTCAATGCCTTCGGCAGATTTCAGGTTGAGTGCCAGGGATTTCTTGTTGCGTGATTGCAGGTACCACCACAGCGACGTGCCTTCGTGCAGCTTGCGCCATTTGCGCAGCGGGTCGCCCTGACCCATGGCTTCGATCTTGATCACCTCGGCGCCAAACTCGGCGAGCATGCGCGCGGCAAACGGCGCGGCGATCAGGGTGCCGATCTCGATCACTTTGATCGCACTCAAAGGGGCAGTCATCGCGGGGTACCTCTTGTTCTTGGAATAGGTGGCCAAGGCTAGAGGAACGATGATCGGGTAATCCAGCCGTCTCTCGGCAATGGGCGTTCGCCAAATGCGAACGCCCAGGAGTGATGTGGTGAATTCAAATCAGTCTTCGCGAGCAGGCTCGCTCCCACAGGGTTTCGTGGCGGCTGCAGATTCTGTGCTCAACACATATCCACTGTGGGAGCGAGCTTGCTCGCGAAGAGGCAGGGACATTCACTGAAGATCTATGCACCCTGCCCCCGCAAATGCTCAAACAACAACCGACTCACCGGCGACAATCCCGCCTCATCCCGCACCACCACAATCAACGCGCGATCCGACCACTCATCCGTCAACGGCACCGCGTGCAAACCCAACGCCTGGCCAAACAATTCATAAGCGCGCTGCGGCAAAATGCCAATGCCCATGTTGGCCTGGACCATCCGGCACACCGCATCGAACCCAGGCACATGAATGCGAATGCGCAGGACTTTGCCGGCCTGTCGCGCCGCCGCGTGAGTACGCATGTTGATCGAACTGGCGGCATGCAATCCGACGTAGTCGCTGTCGAGCGTTTCAGCGAACGCCACTGATTCACGCGTGGCCAAGGGATGTTCTGGCAGCATGACCACGACCAGTTTGTCCTCGCGGTACAACACGCTGCGCAGACCTTTGGTGTCGCTGTCGTTGGAGCAGATGCCGAGATCCGCCACGCCATCGAGCACACCTTGAATCACCCCGGCACTGGGCCGCTCTTCAAGGTCGGTCTTGACCTGCGGATGCCGCGCGGAGAAGTCGCGCAAATCTTCGGGAAGAAACTGAATGATCGCCGACAGGTTCGCCAGCATGCGCACGTAGCCGCGCACACCGTGGCTGTGTTCGCCGAGTTCCAGGCCCATTTTTTCGACGTTGAACAACATTTGCCGCGCATGGTGCAGCAGCGTTTCACCGGCGGGCGTCAGCGTCATGCCCTTGGCCTGGCGCACGAACAGGCTGATCCCGAGCGCCTCTTCCAGCTCCATCAGGCGCTTGCTGGCCGCCGACACCGCGATGGCTTCGCGCGACGCCGCGCGGGTCAGCGTGCCCTCTTCGTGGACGGCGACAAACAGTTGCAGGGTGATCAGGTCGAGGCGGCGGATCAGGCTTTTTTGCAGCATGGAGGGCTCGCTGACTGGGGTTGTTCCGAATCGGCAGGATAGCCCGGATTTATCTCCAACTGATCAACGGCCCGTGGTGTTACGCCGTTTTGCGGCAGGTGCGGTCAGCAAGCGGACCAGCTGTGCGCTGTTGTTGCGCCTTCCCAGCACCAGGATCGAAGAAAGCTGCAGGCACGCATCGATGGCGTGCCAGGAAATATCCTTCGCGCCATCGACCTTAAACGATTGATCCACAGCGCCATCGACCAGAAAACCTCCTGTCAGCAATCCCCGTTCACCGTCCGAGCGCTGTCCGACCGTGACGATGCGTTTGCCGGCGATGTCATCCAGTGCGAAGCCTGCTGTCCAACGTCTGAGATCCTTTTCATCTATCGTTAAGGTAATAACCGGTTCTTTGCCATTGAATGTTTCGTCTTCCTTGCCAGTGCCAGTGAAACCGCTAATGAACGCATGAGCTAGTTTCTTGCCTTCAAAGGCTTCGACTGCCGAACCGAGCAAAAGCAAGCGCTCTGCCGTTTGCACAATGATGTGCTGCACCGAGCTTTCGAGCGGCTTGCCCTCCTTTTGAAGGTTCAACAGCACTATCCCCTTGTCGCCAAAAGCTTCTGCAACTTTTCCGCTGTGGTCGAACGCCATGACCAATCCCTGGTTGGTGATTTCTGTTTTTCCATGTACCAGAATCAGTCCATTACCGAGTTGAATGATCCCCGACAACGAAATCGCCACCCCTGTCAGCGTCAGGGCAATCCAGCCGTTGACCGCGAACAATGGATCGTCCACACCATCGAGTTCGAACCGCGTCAGCAATCCACTGCCCTTTTGCGACGTCACGAACAGCAGTTTGTCCGGCGCCGCCATCTGTGGAGTGGATTTCGCCAGAATCAGACGCCCACCCGTGGCACCTGTCAGAAGAGGAATGCGCGTGTTCACTGCCTTCCAGCCGTTCTTATCCTCACCGAACCGGGTATCCAGCGAGCCGTCGGGCAAGAATCGGGCGATGACCTGTTGGTATTCGATAACCTCCTCTTTTTTGACGCCAATCACACCGCACATCAAGATTTGTCCGGTCGCATCGACGATCAACTGTCCGGCTTGCGAGAACAGACCATTGCCAAATTGGCCGCGAAGATAGCCGTCATGACCAAAACCCGGATCAGGCTTTCCATCGGCATCCAGGCGCACCAGGCCGTAATACGAACCGCCCGATTCTTCAACGGTTGCGCTGACCATGATCTGCCCTGTCGGGGTTATCGCCACCCCATGGCCAATGGTCTTGCTCGCTGCGGGGAACTTCAGCGTTCGCAAGCCAAAGCGCTCATCCAGTTCTCCCGCTGATTGTGCTTTTTTCTTTTTGCGGGCTTTCGATACGTTGGGTGCTGTGGCTTTCGGCATATCGTGTGCTCCTCAAAAGATCGAAGTAGATCCCGTTGTTCAGAGCATTCGATCCGAAGCACCGAAGCGATACAACTGACAGAAATGACAGTTTTTTAGAACAAAATGAAATTATCGCCCAATCAAAAAAAGCTAAAAAACTGGTAGTTCTTACAGGTTCAAAACGTAGCGCGTCATGCCAACCTCTCGATTCAAGTCAGCCCGAAGCGAGAAGAACAATGAGCACTCCCGACGAGCAAAATACTCAATCTGTCCCGCCCCCGACCATCACATTCCCCGAGGACGGCAGCACCACGGGGCCTGCAACACTGTTGCTCGGCAGCGGCATACCGGGTGCGCGGGTGCAGGTCTGGAACAGTGAACACACGTATTCGCTCGGTGCAGGGGAGGTCAGCGCAAATGGACGATGGGCGTTTAGTATCTACACTGCCCAGTCCCAGGGAGAGCATGGGATTCAGGCCCAGCAGACGTTGGAAGGCGTCGCGTCAGACTGGAGTGAGGTGCGCAGATATACCGTGCGATTGCGGCCCGATATCGACGCACCGGTGATCTTCGAACCGAAAGAGGGTGCCCAGGTGGGTGCATCTCTGGTCTTTTCGGGTGATGTCACACAAGCCAATGGCTTCGTTAACATTTTCAACCTGGACACCGGCCTGGAGATTGTCAGAGCCAAAGTCGAGAGCAACCGGCTATGGGAGACTCAGGTTACGCAACATTTACCGGCCGGACAGTACCGGATATCCGCCATTCACAACATTGCCGGGAAGGTCTCAGACTGGTGTCGTGTTCGGTCGTTTACGGTGACCACAAACAGCAAAACCTGACGTTCAAGACATTCACCCAACTTTGCCCCTCAAAACGCGTTGCGAAAAATCTCCTCGATCTGGCGCTGATCCGCCGCCCGTGGATTGGTGAAGCCGCAGGCGTCCTTCAAGGCATTGGCGGCAAGCAGCGGAATGTCGCTGAGCCTGGCACCGAGTTCGCGCAGGCCACCGGGAATCTCGACATCTTTGGCCAGGCAGCGGATCGCAGTGATCGCCGCCTGGGCGCCCTCTTCCGCGCTGAAACCGCGAATATCCGCGCCCATGGCGTGGGCCACATCGGTCAGTCGATCGGCACACACCAGCGCATTGAACGTCTGCACATGGGGCAGCAGCACGGCATTGCACACGCCATGGGGCAGGTCGTAGAAACCGCCCAATTGATGCGCCATCGCATGCACGTAACCGAGGGACGCGTTGTTGAAGGCCATGCCGGCGAGGAACTGCGCGTATGCCATGTTTTCCCGTGCGGCGAGGTCGCTGCCGTCGCGCACGGCCAGGCGCAGGTTGTTGCTGATCAAGGTCATCGCCTTCAACGCGCAGGCATCGGTGATCGGGTTGGCAGCGGTCGAAACATAGGCTTCGATGGCGTGAGTCAGCGCGTCCATGCCAGTGGCGGCGGTCAGGCCTTTGGGCATGGCAACCATCAATTCCGGATCGTTGACCGACAGCAGCGGCGTGACGTTACGGTCGACGATGGCCATTTTCACGTGACGCGATTCGTCGGTGATGATGCAGAACCGGGTCATCTCGCTGGCGGTACCGGCGGTGGTGTTGATCGCGATCAGCGGCAGTTGCGGCTTGCTCGATTGATCGACGCCTTCGTAATCGCGAATCTCACCGCCGTTGGTCGCACACAACGCAATACCCTTGGCGCAGTCGTGCGGCGAGCCGCCGCCCAGCGACACGACGAAATCGCAGCGACTTTCCTTGAGAAGCCCCAGACCCGACTCGACATTGGCGATGCTCGGGTTCGGTTTGGCGCCGTCGAAGATCACCGAATCGATGTCCTGCATCGCCAGTTTCTCGGCGACCATCGTCGCCACGCCCGCCTTGGCCAGTCCCGCATCGGTGACGATCAGCGCCTTGCGAAAACCATAGTTGCGGATCGCGACCATGGCTTCGTCGAGGCAGCCGTTGCCCATGATGTTTACCGCCGGAATGAAAAAGGTGCTGGTCATGCGCGCGTCTCCTGACAAGGGAGCCGAATCGACTGCTCCGATTCGGCGGATAGACACAGGATCGACCGATCGGTCACGACCGATGTTGATCTGGCTCAATGCCCGCTCGTGATAAAGTCGCCGCCCATCCGCCCCTTTGTTTTGAGACCGCCTACGCAATGACCGATTTTCTGGATGTCGACGCCAGCCTTGAAGACTGGAACACCCTGCGCGCCGCGACCGAGTTCAACGGTTTGCTGGTGGGCAATGGCGCCAGCCGCGCGGTGTGGGACGATTTCGGCTATGACTCGCTGTTCGAAAATGCCCGTACCGTCGAAGAAAAACCGCTGAGCGCGTCGGAACTGGCGGTGTTTGACGCGATGCAGACGCGCAGTTTCGAGCAAGTGCTCGGTGCCTTGAAAACCACCAGCCGTGTCAACAAGGCCCTGGCCGTCAGCTCGGCGGCGCCGCGCAATCGCTACTACGCGATCAAGGAAGCGCTGATCAACACCGTGCACGCGGTGCACATTCCGTGGCGGCTGGTGAAGCCTTCGACGCTGACGGTTTTGAATGAAGAGCTGGCGCGTTATCGCACGGTGTTTACCACCAATTACGACTTGCTCAACTACTGGGCGCTGCAACATCAAAGCGACGCTATCGACGACTTGTTCAATGGCCCGAACGCGAGTTTCGACCTGAGCGAAAGCAGCACCGACACATCGCGTTTACTGTACCTGCATGGCGGTCTGCACCTGGTGCGCAATCAGGACGGCACCGCACGCAAACTGACGTCAACCGAGGGCACGCTGCTCGGCAGCTTCGCGATCAACAATACGATCAAGACGCTGGATGACGTGCCGCTGTTCGTCACTGAAGGGCCGAGCGCGGACAAACTCAAGACCATCCGCAGTTCGGATTATCTGTCGTTCTGTTATCAGCAGTTGTTGGCGCATGGCGACAGTTTGTGCATCTTTGGCCATGCGTTGGGTGAGCAGGATGAGCACATCGTTCGCGCGCTTCGCCTGGCGAAACCTGCGACGGTGGCGATCTCGATTTACCCGCGCAGTGCGGCGTTTGTTCAGCATCAGAAGCGGCATTACGCGCAGGTGTTTGAGGGGACGGGTGTGGAGTTGCGGTTTTTTGATGCCAAGAGCCATGCGCTTGGCAACCCGAAGTTGTCGGTGCCGGTCGAGGTTTAATGTAGGCCCCGCCGACGCCTTCGCGAGCAAGCTCGCTCCCACATTGGAACGCGGTCTACTGTGGGAGCGAGCTTGCTCGCGAAGCTTTTAGCAGACACCTCATTCTTCGCTGCTGTGCACCACCACCAGCAACTGCGCCTGCACATCCCCCACCGACCTGATCCGGTGCGGTTTCTGTGCATTGAAGTGCAGCGCATCACCGCGTTCCAGCAACACCTTTTCGTTCATGAAATCCACTTCGACTTGCCCTTCGTGGACGAACAGAAATTCCTCACCCAGGTGTTCCTTGAAGGTCTTGTCAGTGAACTCGCTGGGCGGGTAGATGATGAACGGCAACAGGTTGCGCTCGCTGACCTGATGCGCCAGCACGGCATAACCGGGGCTCTGATCATTCGCCGCCAGTGACTGCCGTTCGTGGCTGCGCACCAGGCTGTAGCTGTCGAGGCTGACGTTGTCTTCGGAAAACAGTTCCTCGACTTTGACGTTCAGCGCTTTCGCCAGTTTCAACGCAGCAGCAATCGACGGGGTGTTCAGCCCGCGCTCGATTTTGGACAGATAACTCTTGGTCATGCCGGATTTTTCGGCCAGTGCCTCAAGGGTTACGCCAAGTTTTTTTCTCAACAATTTCAAACGGATAGACATGCGCGGCGGTTATTCCAGCAAGGAAGCGACGATTTGTGCTTGCCAATGACACTTTGTGTCATATAGCCTCTTTCGTGTCATTTGCAATCACCCAAAGGACACAGACATGGCCAAGACATTAGCACTACCCAAAGACCAACTGGTCAAGCAAGCGCTGATCCAGATGCAAAAAAGCCTCGCGGATAATACGTGGACGGACCGGCAAAAGCTGGCTTTGACCTGCCGGATTCTGTTCGAGAACGGTCACGACTCCGGTCTGGCCGGCCAAATCACCGCTCGAGGCCCGCAGCCCGGCACCTATTACACTCAGCAATTGGGCCTGGGTTTCGACGAAATCACTGCGAGCAATCTGCTGCTGGTCAACGAAGACCTGGAAGTCCTCGAAGGTCACGGCATGGCCAACCCGGCCAACCGTTTCCATAGCTGGGTGTACCGCGCCCGTCCGGATGTGAACTGCATCATCCACACTCACCCGACCCACGTGGCGGCTCTATCGATGCTGGAAGTGCCACTGCAGATTTCCCACATGGATCTGTGCCCGCTGTACGACGACTGCGCATTTCTCGAAGGCTGGCCGGGCGTGCCGGTCGGTAACGAAGAGGGTGAGCTGATTGCCGGTGCGCTGGGCGACAAACGCGCGATTCTGCTTTCGCACCATGGTCAGCTGTCGACCGGCACAACGATTGAAGAAGCGTGTGTCATCGCCCAATTGATCGAGCGCGCGGCCAGGTTGCAACTGCTGGCGATGGCGGCCGGCACGATCAAGCCGATCATTCCTGAGCTGGGCCGCGAGGCGCACGACTGGATCGCCAAGCCGAAACGTCACGCCGCCGCCTTCAACTACTACGCCCGGCAGAACCTGCGTCAACACGCCGATTGCCTGAACTGAAACCTGTTACGGAGAGATTCCCATGTCCACTATTCACGGCATCATCGGCTACACCATCACCCCGTTCGGCGCCAACGGCGAAGGTCTGGATCTGCCCGCGCTCGGCCAATCGATCGATCGCCTGATCGACAGCGGCGTCCACGCCATCGCGCCATTGGGCAGCACCGGCGAAGGCGCTTACCTGAGCGATGCGGAGTGGGATCAGGTTGCCGAATTCAGCATCAAACACGTGGCCAAACGCGTACCGACCATCGTCAGCGTATCCGACCTGACCACCGCCAAAGCCGTGCGTCGCGCGCGTTTTGCTGAAGCCCACGGCGCCGATGTGGTGATGGTGTTGCCGGCCTCGTACTGGAAACTCAGCGAAGCGGAAATCCTCGCCCACTACCGTGCCATCGGCGAGAGCATCGGCGTGCCGATCATGCTCTACAACAACCCGGCCACCAGCGGCACCGACCTGTCGGTTGATTTGATTCTGCGCATCGTCAACGGCGTGGAAAACGTGACCATGGTCAAGGAGAGCACCGGCGATATTCAGCGCATGCACAAGCTGCAATTGCTCGGCGACGGTCAGGTGCCGTTCTACAACGGCTGCAATCCGCTGGCGCTGGAAGCGTTTGCCGCCGGGGCGAAAGGCTGGTGTACGGCGGCGCCGAACCTGATCCCGCAATTGAATCTGGACTTGTACGAGGCCGCCATGGCCGGTGATCTGGATCGCGCGCGGGATTTGTTTTACCGCCAGTTGCCGCTGCTGGATTTCATCCTCAAGGGTGGCTTGCCGGCGACGATCAAGGCCGGGTTGCGGCGGACCGGGCTTGAATCGGGCGATCCACGTTTGCCGGTCTTCCCGCTGAGTGAAGCGGGCCAGACCCAGTTGCAAACGATCCTGAAAACCCTGCGCTGATCTCACTGACACCACAAAAAACAATGTAGGAGTGAGCCTGCTCGCGATAGCGGTGGATCAGCTGAGCATGTATCGACTGACCCACCGCTATCGCGAGCAGGCTCACTCCTACAAAGGAATGTGGTGAATTTAGAGCACCGGCAAGGTCTTGTCCTTGATCACTTTGCTCGGACCGTTCGTCTTGACGCTGGCAATGCCTTTATCGCACGTCGCCTGCGAGGAATAGGATTCGCTGCTGCCGATGATCTGATGATTGGCGGCTTTCAGATTGAAGTACGGATGGCCGTCCTTCGTCGACTTCTTCTCATAGCGCTCATCCAGCGGGCTGTTGGCCTGCACCGAGGCAATGCCGCCTTCTGCTGCCGCGCGCGTGGTGTACAACTCGCTGGTCAGAATCGTTTCGGCATTCGCCGCTTTCAGCACGAACCTGAACTGGCCGTTGCTGCTTTTACTGAGTTCGTACCATCCGGACATGCTCGTTTCTCCTTGGCGATTGAGAGATTTCGCGCTTCAGAGTAAAGACCAGTCCTGATTATCTGTCGCCTGTACCGGCCTCTTCGCGAGCAAGCTCGCTCCCACACTGGATACTGAGTGTTCACTGAAGAACTACTGTGGGAGCGAGCCTGCTCGCGAATGAGGCAACTCGGTGCTGCTATTTCAGCACCGCCCGCACCACCGACAACTCCGGCGTACTCACCCGCCGCTGACTCAGATACCGCGTACAACTCACCCGCAGGAACGAGGCAAAATTCACCACTTCCCCGCGATAGTCCATCACCTCTTCATACAGTTTGGCGATCAATTGATTGGTGGTCATGCCATCGACTTCGGCGATTTCGCTGAGGATGTCCCAGAACTGATTCTCCAGGCGCAACGTGGTCACCACGCCACAGATGCGTAGCGAACGCGAGCGCGATTCGTAGAGAATCGGGTCAGCTTTAACGTAGAGCTCGCACATCGGCGATTCCTCGTTACAGGGTGATTTTGGTGCCGAGCAAGCCAAGGAAACCGGCCAGCCAGTTCGGGTGCGCCGGCCATGCCGGAGCAGTGGCCAGATTGCCTTGAACGTGGCCGTCCGTCACGGGGATGTCGATGTACGTACCGCCCGCCAGTCGCACTTCCGGCGCGCAAGCCGGATAGGCGCTGCATTCGCGACCTTCCAAAACGCCCGCCGCCGCGAGCAATTGCGCGCCGTGGCAGACGGCGGCAATCGGTTTGCCGGCCTTGTCGAAGGCGCGCACCAGGTCGAGGACTTTTTCGTTGAGGCGCAGGTATTCCGGCGCACGCCCGCCGGGGATCAGCAGCGCATCGTAATCGGCCTCGCTGACCTTGGCGAAGTCGAAGTTGAGGGCGAACAGGTGACCGGGCTTTTCGCTGTAGGTCTGATCGCCTTCAAAGTCATGGATCGCCGTGCGCACGGTGTTGCCTGCAGCCTTGTCCGGGCACACGGCGTGGACGCTGTGACCGACCATTTGCAGGGCCTGGAACGGCACCATCACTTCGTAGTCTTCGACGTAATCGCCGACCAGCATCAGGATTTTTTTTGCGGCCATGGGGAGGACTCCTCTGGGGGAATGCTTGGGAGTATTGAAGGTAGACCTTATCCGCGAGGTCGGGTAACAACCGGCTACTACCTGAGAGACCACGTCATCGTTCTTCGCGAGCAAGCTCGCTCCCACATTTGGAATGCATTCTCCTGTGGGAGCGAGCTTGCTCGCGAAGGGGCCCTCAAACTGTACGCCTAAGTCCGTGCCTAGCTGTAACACCCCGAAATTCGCGGATTATGGCTAGATGAGGACACCTTCCAATGCCCTACGGTTCAGGTCTCCCCTCATGTCCTCGCGCGAAAACACCGGCATGGCCCTCGGCCTGCTCGGCGTGGTGATTTTCAGCCTCACCCTGCCCTTCACCCGCATCGTGGTGCAGGAACTGCACCCGCTGCTCAACGGTTTGGGCCGCGCGTTATTCGCTGCAATTCCAGCGGCGATGCTTCTGTTATGGCGCCGCGAGAAATGGCCAACGTGGCAGCAAGTCAAAGGCCTGAGCCTGGTGATCGCCGGGGTGATTCTCGGATTCCCGGTGTTGTCGGCGTGGGCCATGCAGACGTTGCCGGCGTCCCACGGTGCGTTGGTCAACGGGCTGCAACCGTTGTGCGTAGCGTTGTATGCCGCGTGGTTGTCCCACGAGCGCCCGTCAAAAGCCTTCTGGGCCTGTGCGGCGTTGGGCAGTGCATTGGTGCTCGGTTATGCGTTGTACACCGGGGCCGGCAGTATTCAGGCGGGGGATCTGTTGATGCTCGGCGCGATTGCGGTCGGTGGTCTGGGTTATGCCGAGGGCGGCCGGTTGGCCAAGGAAATGGGCGGCTGGCAGGTGATCTGCTGGGCGTTGGTGCTTTCGACGCCGCTGTTGATCGGTCCGGTGTTGTATCTGGCGCTGCAACATCAGGGCGCGGTGTCAGCGAAGACTTGGTGGGCGTTTGGTTATGTGGCGCTGTTTTCGCAGTTTCTCGGCTTCTTTGCCTGGTACGCCGGGCTGGCCATGGGTGGCATCGCCCGGGTCAGTCAGATCCAGTTGTTGCAGATCTTCTTCACCATCGCGTTTTCGGCGCTGTTCTTTGGCGAACATGTCGAGCCGATTACCTGGGTGTTTGCCTGCGGCGTGATTGCCACCGTCATGCTCGGCCGCAAAACCGCTGTGCGCCCGGCGCAACCTGCTACAGCTTGAACACATAACCTTGTGGTTGTATTTCAGATCTTGTCAGGCCAGGAAACCGTCAGCGCGCAGCAGGGTTTCCAGGCAGTGTTCGCTGATGTTGTAGAAGTCCTTCAACTCCTGAATCTTCACCAACAACTGCGCCGGGTCGACCGGCTCGGCGCGTTTCACCGCCAGAATCATCTTGTTCTTGTTGGTGTGATCCAGCGAGATGAACTCGAACACCTTGGTCTCGTAACCACAGGCCTCGAGGAACAACGCACGCAGGCTGTCGGTGACCATTTCCGCCTGCTGGCCCAGGTGCAAACCGTATTGCAACATCGGTTTGAGCAACGCCGGGCTCTGGATCTGCAGGCGGATCTGTTTATGGCAGCACGGCGAACACATGATGATCGACGCGCCCGAGCGGATGCCGGTGTGGATCGCGTAGTCAGTGGCGATGTCGCAGGCATGCAGGGCGATCATCACATCCAGCTCGCTCGGCGCCACGCTGCGCACGTCACCGCACTTGAACACCAAGCCCGGATGATCGAGTTTCGCGGCGGCGGCGTTGCACAGGTTGACCATCTCTTCGCGCAGCTCGACGCCGGTGACTTCGCCCTCGGCCTTCAAGGTGTTGCGCAGGTAATCGTGAATCGCAAAGGTCAGGTAACCCTTGCCCGAACCGAAATCCGCCACGCGCACCGGTTTGTCCAGCGCCAGCGGCGACGAGGTCAGGGCATGACTGAACACTTCGATGAACTTGTTGATCTGCTTCCATTTGCGCGACATCGCCGGGATCAGCTCGTGCTGCGCATTGGTCACGCCGAGGTCCTTGAGGAACGGCCGGCTCAGCTCAAGGAAGCGGTTTTTCTCGCGGTTGTGCTCGGCGGACGGCGCTTCGCGCAATTGCTGAGGTTTGCTTTTGAACAGCGAACTCTTGCCCTTTTTGCTGTATTCGAGCTGAGCTTCGTCAGTTACCGCGAGTAAATGCGCATTTTTGAACGAGACCGGCAACAGCTCGGCAATCGCCGCCACGCCTTCAACCAATGGCAGGTTTTTGGTGATGTCGCGGGTTTTGTAGCGATAGACGAACGACAGATTCGGCTGCGCCTTGACCGTCACCGGTTTGATGATGACCCGCTGCAGATCCGCTTCGTCACCGACGTACTTGGCCAGCACCAGTTTGATGAAACCGTTCTGTTCGAGGCTGGTTTGCAGCAGCTCGATGAACTGGGCGTGGTGATCGGGCGCAGGCTTGGTGGCAGGGGAAGTAACGGACATGGAAAAGCGGCCTCGGACGGGCGAAATCGGGAATGGCGGGTATTTTAGGGGGGATGGGGGTTGGGGACACGTTCTTATTTACCCAACGGTTGTTAGAAGCGCCCTCACCCTAGCCCTCTCCCAGAGGTAGAGGGGACTGACCGAGGTGTTTTCACGAGTGACGCCGACCTGAAATACCGAGCCGAACTCAGGTTTGAAGGGCCCCCGATCTGCTCCCTTTCCCCCTCTCCCATTGGGAGAGGGCTGGGGTGAGGGGCTGGATCTCAGCGTCGACGAATAATCCAGATCTTACCCCAGCACAATCAACCGATTCGGCAACTCATTCCTCACCTGCGTCACCGGCACATGCACTTTCAGCAACTCCCCACACGCTTCGATGCAAGTGACAAACCCCTCCAGCGTACGCCCCTGCCTCACCTGCTCGGTAAACGCCGCCACAATCGCATCCCAACTCTTGTTATCGAGCCGTTTGGAAATCCCCTCATCCACCAGAATCTCCACATACCGCTCCGCCTCGCAGACAAAAATCAGCATCCCCGTGCTGCCCACCGTGTGGTGCAGGTTCTGCTCAAGAAACTGCCGCCGCGCCAGGTTCGAGGCGCGCCAATGCCGCACGCGGCGCGGAATCAGATGAGTAGTGATTTTCGGCAGACGAAACAGCAGGCACAGCACGATAAACGCACCCCACTGCACCAGCAGCAGACTGCGCAGGGTCAACCAGCCAGTCAGGTAGTGCACGACGCCCGGCACCACCAGTGCCAAGAGACTCGCCCACAACAGCGGGATATACGCATAGTCATCGGCGCGGGCAGCCAGCACCGTCACCAGTTCGGCGTCGGTGTCGCGCTCGACCCGAGCAATCGCCTCGGCGACTTTGCGTTGTTCGTGTTCAGTCAGTAATGCCATGTGGAAAAGTGCCTGCTCATTATTCTTCTGATCTCACCAGCCGCCGGACGAACCACCGCCGCCGAAACTGCCCCCGCCGCCGCTGAAGCCGCCGCCTCCACTGCCGCCGCCAAATCCGCCGCCACCACCAAAGCCGCCCCCTCCTCCGGAGCCGCCCCGGCCGGCAGGCAGGATACCGAGCATCTGGCAGACAAACACCGTCAGGATGAACAACATCACCAAAAACACGAACAATGCCGGATGCCGCGAGATGAAATCATCGGACGGATCACCGCTGGATTCATACACCGTCGACGGCTCATCCAGCGGATTACCGCCCAGTACCACCAGCATCGCCGCGACGCCATCGCTGATGCCTTTGCTGAAATTGCCGGTTTTGAACGCGGGCGTGATGACTTGATGAATGATCACTGACGTCTGCGCATCGGTCAGCCGGTCTTCCAGGCCATAACCGACTTCGATGCGCAGTTTGTGCTCGTCACGAGCGACGATCAGCAGTGCGCCGTTGTTCTTGTCCTTTTGCCCGATGCCCCAGTGCCGCCCGAGCTGAACGCCAAAATCCTCAATGGTCGTGCCTTGCAGATCCGGCAACGTGACCACGACCAACTGCTCACCAGTCGCCTGCTCGTGGGCCTGCAATTGCTGGCTCAGTTGCGCGCGCACCGACGGCTCGAGCATCTGCGCTTCATCCACTACCCGCCCGCTCAGCGCCGGGAACGTCAACTCGGCCCGGGCGCTGAGGGCGAACAGCGACAGCATCAGCACCAGGCCCATTTTCAACGCACGCATGAATACCCCCCACCGATCCCCTGTAGGAGCTGCCGAAGGCTGCGATCTTTTGATGTTGGTTTGTAAAAAAACAAGATCAAAAGATCGCAGCCTTCGGCAGCTCCTACACAGGTGTGTTTTCAGAATTTGACCTGGGGTGCCTTATCGGCATCTGGCGTGGTGGCTTCGAAGGTTTCGCGGATCGGCAGGTCGCTGTACATCACGCTGTGCCAGAGACGACCGGGGAAGGTGCGAATCTCGGTGTTGTATTTCTGCACCGCCAGGATGAAATCGCGGCGCGCCACGGCAATGCGGTTTTCCGTGCCTTCGAGCTGCGATTGCAGGGCAAGGAAATTCTGGTTGGCTTTCAGATCCGGATAACGCTCGGACACCACCATCAAGCGGCTCAAGGCGCCGGTCAGTTGATCCTGCGCCTGCTGGAATTGCTTGAGCTTCTCGGGATTGTCGAGGGTGCTGGCGTCGACCTGAATCGACGTGGCTTTCGCCCGCGCCTCAATCACTGCGGTCAGGGTTTCCTCTTCATGCTTGGCGTAACCCTTTACTGTTTCCACCAGATTGGGGATCAGGTCGGCACGGCGCTGGTACTGGTTCTGCACCTGGCCCCACGCGGCTTTGGCCTGTTCGTCGAGGGTCGGGATATTGTTGATGCCGCACGCGGTCAACAGCGTGGCCAGCACCAGCAGCGTGGCGACCTGCAAACGTGAGCGAGAGGTTGGACTTGCATTCATCGCAGTGATGCTCCTTGGCACATATCATTATAAAAACCGAGCGCGAAACATTCTCAGCGGGCTCTTGGGGCATAATCGGCCGCGTCGCTGGATTACGACGGGGCAATGGGCTAAAAAGTGCCCTGCGTGATCATGCTGCCAAGTGTCGGCTGCCGTTTTGGCTCTGTTTCTTTGAGCCTGTACCCGAACAACAATAGTCGCTCCCTAAATTTTGGCTGGCCGGCGTTGCATTGCCGCTTGGGCCCTTGAGAAAAATATTCATGAAGAAGCTGTGTTTGCTGGGTCTGTTCGTCAGCCTGGCCAGTCATCAAGTATTGGCCGCCACGACCCCGGTACCCCTGGAAAACAAGGACGCGTTCATCAGCAATCTGATGAACCAGATGACCCTCGATGAAAAGATCGGCCAGTTGCGCCTGATCAGCATCGGCCCGGAAATGCCTCGCGAGCTGATCCGCAAAGAGATCGCGGCCGGCAACATCGGCGGCACGTTCAACTCGATCACCCGTCCGGAAAACCGTCCGATGCAGGACGCTGCCATGCGCAGCCGCCTGAAGATTCCGATGTTTTTTGCGTACGACGTGATCCACGGTCACCGTACGATTTTCCCGATTCCGCTGGCCCTCGCCTCGAGCTGGGACATGGATGCCATCGGCCAATCCGGTCGCGTGGCCGCCAAAGAAGCCGCCGCCGACAGCCTCGACATCACCTTCGCGCCGATGGTCGACATCTCCCGCGACCCACGCTGGGGCCGCAGCTCTGAAGGTTTCGGGGAAGACACCTACCTGACCTCGCGCATCGCTGGCGTCATGGTGCGCGCCTATCAGGGCGCCACCCCGAGCGCCGCCGACAGCATCATGGCCAGCGTCAAGCACTTCGCCCTGTACGGCGCGGTCGAGGGCGGTCGCGACTACAACACCGTCGACATGAGCCCGGTGAAGATGTACCAGGATTACCTGCCGCCGTACCGCGCCGCGATTGATGCCGGCGCCGGTGGTGTGATGGTCGCGTTGAACTCGATCAACGGCATTCCGGCCACGGCCAACACCTGGCTGATGAACGATCTGCTGCGCCGCGACTGGGGCTTCAAAGGCCTGGCGGTCAGCGACCACGGTGCAATCTTTGAGCTGATCAAGCACGGTGTTGCCCGCGACGGTCGTGAAGCGGCGAAACTGGCGATCAAGGCCGGCATCGACATGAGTATGAACGACACCTTGTATGGCAAAGAGCTGCCGGGGCTGCTGAAGTCCGGCGAGATCGAACAGAAAGATATCGACAACGCTGTGCGTGAAGTCCTCGCCGCCAAGTACGACATGGGCCTGTTCAAGGACCCGTACCTGCGCATCGGCAAAGCTGAGGAT